>JAITHD010000108.1 GCA_031280155.1 Treponema sp.
TTCAATTCTTTGAAGGTATGTCCTTCATCTTTAAAAGCGACCGCTCGCTGTTTATAATCAATACTATACATGTTTTATATATCGGTTTCTTCTTCAAAAAATTAAATTAATCTACTATACATGATTTTGTCCTGATCCAGATATTGCCTTGCGTTTTCTTGTGAAACATGCTAAGGTAAGGTAAATTGATATCTAGGAGAGGTTTATGGCTTTTACTTTGAACAGTTATCCCGTGGTTTATCGGGCGAAATTTGGACAGAACCGGTGGGAAGGGGAATATATTGAAAAAAAACACAAAACCCCTCAGGAAGAAGCCGCTCTTGAAAAAGCGGAACAGGATGCTTTGGCTGCTTTTCGTAACTTTTACGATGATATGCCTTTGGTGAATTACACTACCCAGTATGGGCTTTCTTGTTTTGAAGGGCTTAAAGCCTTACCTCAGAAAGACGGGGGACTTTCAATATTCAGACCTGATAGGAATGGGTCTCGATTTTATAAGTCCATGAAAGGACTTTATATGCCTCCTTTTCCTGAAAAAGATTTTGTTGCCGCATGTGTGGAAACCGTAAAACAGAACGCTCAACTCGGTTTTAGACCCCGCTATAAACCTGAATGGGAAAAAGATTCTTTTGCAACCGCAGATTCGATTTATATCCGTCCTTTTACGGCGGCTGAAGGCGGGATTGGAGTAAATATTTCTCGGGAGCCTTGGGTGGTGATAATACTTTCTCCGGTAAGCTCTTATTTTTCCGGCGGCAATTCAGACGCGGTGATCACTGACCGGATTCGGGCTACTCCAAAAGGCACCGGCTGGATTAAGGCTGCTTCTAATTATGTGATCTCCGCGCTTGCCAAGCATGAGGCTCAGGAAGCGGGTTATATGGAATGTATCTATTTGGACGCTGTTCACCGAAAATATGTGGAAGAAGGTTCTTCCTGCAATGTTTTCTTCTATCTAAAATCCGGTGAATTGGCGACTCCTGAATTAGGAGATACGATACTGCCCGGCATCACCAGAGCCAGCATCATTGAACTTGCCCAAGACCGGAATATCAAGGTTTCGGAACGAAAAATTGCTATTGACGAAGTATTGAGCGAAGGGAAAGAATGTTTTGTCAGCGGTACCGCCGCAGGCGCGACTCCTATCACTTCCCTTACTTATCAGGGTAAAAAGGTGATTTTTAATGACGGCAAGGTAGGAGGCTTGACTGCGGAACTTCGAGATACTATCAAAGGCATCCAATATGGTACGCTGCCGGATACTAAAGGTTGGATGGTACAAGTCCTATAATATTTCAGCAACAGGAGTGATTACATGGGATTGGATGAAAATTTGGAAAACCTCCACGCCATAGACCGGGAATATCGGCATTTGGAAAAAGCCGTTGCGGTGCTACAGTGGGATCAAGAGACCTATCTTCCGTCAAAAGGAGTAGAAGAACGGGCTGAACAGCTTGCGGTACTGCAACGGATCGCCCACGAGAGGCTCGCCAGTACAGAAACTGGACGGCTCCTTAAAGATTTGGGTTCAAGTCATGAACATCCCTCTGGAGACCCGGAACTGCCCTCAATAGACCGGGATTTTCTTAAAGTGATGCGGCGCAATTATGACCGGGCGGTTCAGCTTCCCGGAGATTTTGTGAGCAACGCCGCTCGAGCTGTGGGACTTTCGCAAGCTGCTTGGGCTGAGGCGCGGCGGAATAATGATTTTCCCCAATTTCTGCCGCATCTTAAAACCATGATAGCCATTGCTCAGAAAAAGGCGGAATACTGGGGATTTAAGAGGGAAAACGCCTACGATGGACTGCTGGATAGTTATGAGCCTAATATGACCGCTCAGGATATAACCGCAGTTTTCAGACCTCTTCAGGATAGACTGGTTTCATTACTGCGGCATATTGCCGCCCAGCCTCAGCCGGACAATTCATTTCTCAAGCTGGATTATGATACAAACAAACAAGTTCAGTTTAATCGGTTATTGCTGGAACATCTAGGGTTTGATACTAATCGGGGACGCTTGGACATCAGCGTCCATCCATTTACTACTTCTCTTGGGTTTGATGATATTCGGATTACCACGCGGTATTTTAAGAATAACCTGCTTTCCAGTATATTTTCGGTAATCCATGAATCAGGACATGCGTTTTATGAATTAGGCTTTCCCAGAGAACTTCAGGGAACCTGCCTTGCTGACGGCGCTTCTATGGCGGTACATGAATCTCAGTCTCGGTTTTGGGAAAACGTGATAGGCAGAAGCCGATCTTTCTGGGAAACCCTCTTTCCCAAACTACAGGCATATTTTCCTGAACAGTTACAGCAGCTCACGGTTAATGTATTTTACCAAGCGGTGAATTATGTTCATCCATCCCTCATAAGAGTTGACGCTGACGAAGTAAGCTATAGTCTGCATATCATACTGCGGTTTGAACTGGAAAAACAGCTTTTTTCTGGAACCTTAGCGCCTGAGGACCTGCCTGAAGTATGGCGCCGGCAAATGAAAGACTTATTGGGAGTTGAACCTGAAACCGACGCTGACGGGGTATTGCAGGACGTACATTGGTCAATGGGAGCTTTCGGTTATTTTCCCAGTTATGCGCTGGGAAACCTCTATGGACTTCAGATTCGGCAGCGCCTTTTGAGAGATCTTCCAAACTTAGACGAACTCATTGCACAAGGCTGGTTTGAGCCGGTGCATCACTGGCTTCAGGATCAGATATATGTTTGGGGGCGCCGTCTTGATCCTGCGGAACTTCTGTCGAAGCTGACAGGAGAAAAACTTTCGCCGATTCCTTTTATAGAATATCTTGAAGCAAAGTACAAACATGGTACTATCGACAAAACCTGATAGAATGTACCTCATTAAAGGCATCTTGAGGCGCAGGTTATTTTCCTAACGCCTCAAGATGATACCCAACGACTTCATCAATAGACCTGTATAATTTGGCGGATAATTCCAGATAACGAAAAAACGGTTCTGTTTCAGTGCTTTCTAAAGAAGTCTCCAATGCTGACACCGGCGGAAAAAGAAAACTCGCTACCTCCTTCACAGGGCTTTCATTGATCCGCTTGTTGGTCCTGTCCAGCTTTTTGGCTATATGGTCTTGCTCTTGAGGTGAAGGCGGGCTTTTCGAGTTTCGATATCGCCGATAGGCGCGTTCCGCAAGCCCTGCTGCATCTTCCGCCCAGCCTTTAAGCTGGATGAGTCCTGTCAATAATTCCTTCATAATACCCTGATATTGGGCGTTTCGCTGAGAACTACAGGGCAAAGAACTAAAATCTTTGTCTATTTGAGCAAAAACCGCGCTTAACCGTTGATCTATCTCAGGACGCTGAATCGGCAGACTCAGGAGTTCTTCAATGGAAGCAGTTGACAAGCCTGAAATAGCTATGCCTTCTCCAGAAAGCCGATAATTACGCATCTCCAGAGTATCCTGAAAACGATTTTCAAACCACGCCGCATAGAGTGAAAGCCGCCGATCCGTTAGAACCACGCCGCCCGCTGCGGAAGGAGCAAAAAAAGGCTGCCCCTCCCGAAGGGATCGAACTGACCAAGACTCTACTGGATTAAAACGATTCGATTCAGCTAAAGCCCGATCTTCAAAAAGAGCGCCTTTAAAATGGGTTTTTAATCCTGGATAGGAAAGATCAAGCCCTCCAATCCAGACCGCCGAAGCGCCCAAGAATCGTGCGAAATCCCAAGCCGTGGTTGCTACAGACCCGCCTGCGCCAAGGCGTCCTTTGGGATCAAGCTGGTCTTCAATGAATTTTCCCAGAGGGAAAAGGGACGAACAGAGAAGCCGCCGCGCAAAAGGATGTATCAGCACTGGCGGATATACCGCGGATTCGGCGATGAGACAGGTTCGGAGCGCAGGAGATCGATCCAGATGCCGCCAGTTCCAGTATTGAGGGTCTACGACTACGGTAAAATCAGGATCAATTCCGGAGCGCAAGAGCAATCTGAGAGAAGTATCTACCCCCACAATGACGCAGCGTTTGTATATTTCAGGAAAAAACGGGACAACCTCATCTAAGGAAGGACCTGCGGCGGCGAGAAATACCGGCAGCGGCGGGGTATGTAAGATTCCCGCTAAAGGTTCAATGCCCGGAAGATCCCGAATAGCGGTCACGTTGCGAGCCAGATTCCGGACCCACCGTTTCCCAAAACGCCGAAGGGTCGCCATGTTGATGTCGTCTTTAGAAACCCATACTTTAATATGCCGTTCTACTTGAGCGTACCAGTTTTCATCTAACTTCGTCAGGGCGGAATTGCGAATCAATGAAGGAGTATCCTCTTTTCCATGAAAACGGCTTTCACAAAACTGAAGCGCCCCAATAACCCCGTCTCCCGCTCCTCCAACCACAAAAATAAGCTGATTTTCTGAAAGAAATACCGCCAAATTTCGTGTTTCAAAGGCTTTTTTCAGTAAACCTTTATGAGCTTCCACAATGATAATCGGCTGATGAGCCGCCTTTTCCGCGGCTGCTTCCGCGGCATATCCCAAACCAAAACCTAAAATAACGACAGCTCCTGATCCGGTTATGGTTTCCGCAAGCCGCCGGGCTTCCCGCATCGGGTCTCGCGGAGAATGAACATACCGTCCTTTAACCGTCAAGGTCGGGGACCCTGACGCTGAAACTTCCGCTTGTATATCTCCGTCATAAGGAACTTCACTATCGGCGATCTGTTCCAAAAGTCCCGGAAACTTGTCTCGTATGACGCTGCTGTTGATCTCCCAATAATTCATGCTAAGGATTTTTCCGCTTTGTCCGGTTGATTTCGTACACTATGTCTACAGTGAGATGAATCCCCGCTGCCGCTAAGGGGTATTGACTGGCTTTACCATAAAAATATATGATAGGAATGAAATCAACCCCTATCCCATAGGCTAAGGCTAGGTCTTTCATAAATAAATGTATCTTCATGCCGCCGGTTGCGGATATCCCTAGGGCCTCAACTTTATGGAAATGGAGATTGGGCTTCACATAAAATACAAAATACTGCCCAATGGATATGCCGGGACTGAATTTGAGACTCCAAAATTCCGTGTCCTTTCCATAATACTGATAAAATCCGGCTTCTACAAGAAATCCAAGATTATATGACCCAAAGCCGCTCCCCCAATGGTCTTCCCGATTGTTGCTTATCAGTCCATGCCATCCCAAATTACCGCCATGATAGGTGTAATATTTGTCTTCTTTGGCGACATAGGATACTCCCCACAATCCATCCAGATAGAGCCGGTTGTTTAGGGCGTATCCTGTGGCCGCGTTTGCTGCTAGTAATAGTATCGCTATACTGTATCTCATATTCAGTTCCTAAAAATTTGGACGTACTACCCGAAATCCTACGTCCCGATACTGCTTGGCTGGGTCGCCTCTGTTCCGGTAGGTTGACCTCAGCCAAGCGTCGTTACTATTCCAACTGCCTCCTCGTACTATCCGGTCAGTACCGGCTGCAGGTCCGCGAGGGTTGTACTGACTGCGGTCTTCATAAGGTCCGTACCAGTCCCAACACCATTCCCATACATTTCCAGCCATGTCGTATAACCCAAGACTGTTAGGCTTTTTGGTTCCTACGCTATGAGTAGTACCGCCGCTGTTCCCGACATACCAAGCCACTGGGTTTGCCTCGTTCCCGCCGGATCGATCAAACGAAAGGGTATCCCAGTTTCCTCCTCTAGCGGCGTATTCCCATTCCGCCTCAGTCGGCAGCCGATACCCGGTGGCTGAAAAATCACAGTATATTTGATCGTTAGTACCGTAATACGCTGGAATCAGCCCTTCTTTTCGGCTTAACTTGTTGCAATACTCGACGGCTTCATACCAGGTTACCCGCTCTACCGGGGCGGAACGGTTTACAAATCCGCTGGGATTAGTTCCCATAACGGCTTGGTATTCTTCCTGAGTTACTTGGGTTTTGCTCATAAAAAAGCTGTTCAGTTGTACTGTATGTACTGGTTTTTCGTCTCCGTCATACACCCGATTTCCCATAGCGAAAGAGCCTCCCGCTACCCAAACCATGTTTTCTGGAACAAATATACTAGGCATCCCCCCTTCGCGTATCTCGGTAAGCTCATACGCAAGCTCAGACATGAGCCGCATACCGTCTCGGATATCCCGGTATTGTATTTCGCTTCCCCGGTGCAGTGCGTTATCCCTGGTTTCTATGATTTGAGCTACAAAATAGGCGCTTTCTCCTATCTGTACCACATTCTCAATCAGGACATACGGAGAGCCCAGCATATTTCCCAAGGTCTTAATATCCGGGGTTTTTCGGTCTCCACTGAGACGGCGCAGCACTTTATATTTACCGCTATTGGCGATTTCTATGATCAAAAACTGGGTCAAGATATTGACATCTTGACTGCTGATTCCTATTGAAGGAATACTGAAAGGGGAAATCCCTAAATTCGGAGCATTCTCAACGTCAAGCTCCGCAACATGGACTATTTTTCGCACAAGGGCTGGTAAAAAAAGGTGTATATCCGCAATTTCCCGGATTTCCCGATACCCTCCGGCTACAAGCTGCCCAGTGCTTACATTGACAAGGGTTAGAATCAGCATTTGATGTTCCCCTAACCGGGTGAGTTGTCCCGCAAGTACATATTCGGCATTATATTTCTTTCCTATCGACAGTATGCCCTGATCCGTAATATCCGCCGGCGGAACCTGATAGTTAGCTAAACTCGGTTCTTGGCTCAAAATCCGAGGATTCAGCACCTTAAAAACCGTATTAAGTTCAGATATATTGGATATAAAAAGCGCCGCGCTTTCTCCTTCGGCTTTGGATACCCCTATGAAGGGCAGGATGAGCAGTCGAGACGTTCCAGTATATGCGGCGGCTTCCGCTGATTCTGAACTTGATTGGACTTCTTGTTCCTGGGAGTCTGTCCTATTTGAAGCGCTGTCCGTCTTTGAGGCATCCCTGGTTGATGAAACGGTTTCCGATGATGAAGCGGTGTCTGACGATGAAACCGAAGACACCGTTTCCGAAACGACAGGGCTCTCTGACAAAGTATTGGAGTCTGTCTGGGCTGCAGCGGTTTCCGGCTCTTGAAGAGAATCTATAGAAGCATCGGCGGAAGTTGATTCAGTTCCTGGCTGACGCGATCTTCGAGAAGTTGAGTCTACCTCGCCGGCGCCGTAGAGATCGATAGCGAGGACCAGTAATAACAACAATAACGCATAACGTTTCAGCATAGGGGTTCTCCTGTGTCAACGCTTAAAATCCCCGCTCCAGATTACCCCAAGGGTGAAATCATAGAATAAGGGATACTTAGGGGTGAAACCTTGTACCTCTTCTTTTGTTATCCAACTGAATATAGGTATAAGCCCTCCTACGGTGAGTTTTATGCCCGGCATGAGCTGATAGGCTAACCGGATTCCGCCATACACTGAATTGAGCTGATACGCTACGGTGGAGGTTGGCGCATATACCGTCCAGCCGAGCTCCTGATATCCCAATACAAGGTTAATATCATACTCCTTTCCAGGTCCAATTGTATCCAGTATCAGACTATACCTCGTTTGTTTTCTGCCTATAGTATATCCTACTTCTTTCCTTTCTGTATAGATGATATCCATAGAAATCGCCGGAACAATCAAAGGAAAAACAGCCAAGCCGACTTTAATTTCCACATGGTTTTGGGTATATCCAGTAACGGTAGTAAGAATAGTAGTTTCCGCTTCCATAGACCCAAAAGCAACATTAGGAAATACTGCGCCTAAAAATATAGACATCCCCGGACTTACCGGGGTTTCCTGAGTATTGACGATACCCAGAAAAGGTCCTCCTTTAATCGTAAACCAGCCGTAGGTAAAGTTAATCCTCCCCAAAACCTGTCTTTGCATCAAAGGGTCTTGAAAAGCCTTAAAGGTAAGGCTCAAATGCTCGTTCAAAGTATGATCAAACTGAAGGATTCCCCGAAAATGATAATTTACCGAAATATCCGTTTCAGCTCCAATATATTCTACTGACAGAATATTAGAATCCAGGGCTGTTACTCCCGCTTCAAAGGAGATATCCGTACCGTGAAGAGAAGAAAGGATACCGCCCAGAGCAAGTCCAAGGATCAATCCGCATTTCCGCATATTCCCTCTATATACTGCTGCCAGTTTGTGCTGCGGATTGATTTATGATTCCCATACAATCTCAAAATCAAAGCCGGGAGAATCAGTGTCTGTATTTGGATCTGGATTATTTCCCGGACCCAAAGGAGTTCCCTGAGAGTTGGCTTTTGAGGGATCCGGGGTAAGAGAAAAGAAATATTCTTCGCACGAAGCCAGCGTTAAAACCGCCGCGATAATTAAAGCCCGCCATACCAACTGTTTCATATATACTCCTTAGTAATGTTATTGAGTTTCTATGGCTACCCAAGTAAAACTTGCGTTTCCAAACAAAAACACAATGCCTCCGCCATAATAGTAATCTCCGGTACTATTCCAGAGAATCCGATTTCTAATATTCCATTGCGCTAGTTTAGAATCCCCGCCGAATATCGGCAGTGTCAGATTAAAATAAAATCTTCCGGCGCAGTCTTTATCCAAAATCGAAGCGAATTCATGACCTGGGTCATCATGAGCCGTATAGTTAATCCTAAGAACCCCGTCAGCCGCCTCGCCGACAGGTATTGTATTCAGCGGCGGAGCTTCAAGCCGAATAGCCGGCATAGCGAATTCCTGCATAGACAGACTGCGGATCATGCTTTCAGAATCAGTAAACCCAGCGGAACCTCCCGGCAAGGTTCTGAGGTTGGCAAGATTCTGGATCCGCACACTTACGATTAAAGCCTGATCAAGCCACAGGGCTTTTCCTTTTTTAAATCGGACGTACCGAATTTCTCCTTTCTGTCCCTGAATGGGAAGCGGGATAGGTACGCCGATATCCGTCGTAATAATACTCCGAACCGTATCGGCGGCGGCAAAAGCCTGAGCCGCAAAAGCAGCGCCTTGAGCCGCAAAAGATCGAGCCTGAGCTAGGGTTGTAGTGTCCGTAACGCTTGCGATGCCGGTATTCGCCGCAGTGATAACCATCCGGGCGCCGGTTGCCGGATCATCCACCGCCGCGTTAAGCGCGGTTATCGCGTTATTGACAGCCGTAATACTTCCGGCATTAACGCTGCTTTCAGCGGTAACCGCGATCTCCCGTGCAAGCCGCAGGTCTTCTTTAACCGCTAATGCCGCTTCTATAGCGGCGTGAGCCGCCTCTTTTGCCGCTCTAAAAGTTTCCCTTGCGGGAATCCGGGCCCCAGAAGCTCCTCCAGCTATGGACGCGGCATCGGCGGCTTGCTTAAAAGCATCGGCGTGATTTCGGGCGGTCTCGGCAGCGGCAATCTTAGCCTGAGCAAGGGCAATCGTAGACCCTGAAATCTTTGTAACCCCGAATACTTCCATCTCTATTGCCAAAGGACTCATCCCTATGGAAACAACGTTTATTTTTCCAGCCTCGATAAACTGGTTTTCAGCCCTGCCGGTGGCGAGGAGGACTTTTTCACCAGTAGCGAGGTTTCCATTGGCGGCGGTTCCCCCTAAAACCGTTATATTGTAGGTTCCGGGAACCAAGGATATTACCAGCCGATTCTGTCCGCTTAGGTTTTTCCCATAATATATGCCTTCAGCAGCGGTTCCTGTACAGAAAACTTCAAAATAATCGAAATTAATCTTTACGTCTTCCAGGGTCAAACCTACGTCCATATATGCCCGGCATGACGAAACCGAACCTAATGCTACTTCAACAGCCGCGCCGTATTGTTCCAGTTCCGGGGGTGTTTGTTTTTCCGGTTCCTCCTCAATTTCTTCGCTTGGTTCATAACAAGCGCTTGCCCCAAAGAGAACCGCCCCGATCATCAGGGACATCAAAACCCTGCGGTAGGAATGTATATATTTTCGCCGCATGTTGTTCTCCTTAGAAAGGGATTATTCCGATTACCTACCAAACAGGATCGATTTCTACCCAAGCGGTTGCGGCGTTTCCAAACAAAAACACAATGCCTCCGCCGAAATAACTGTGTTCCGTACTGTCCCAGAGCAGACGGTTTCTGATATTCCACTGGGCAAGTTTTGGGTCATCCTCGTGTACCGGCAGTTTCAGGTTAAAATAAAACCTTCCCGCTGCATCGGACTCAGGAATCACCGCGAGAGCTTTATTGTCGGTATCGGAAATCGTATACTCAACGTTAAGAACCCCGCCTGTTCCGCCGACCGTAAGACCGGTCAACAAAGAAGACTCAAGCGGAATAGCCGGCATAGAAAACTCTTGGGTAGATAGACTTCGGATCATCCCCTCAGAGCTGGTAAAGGTCGCGGCGGCTCCCAGTACAGTTTCCACATTGGCTAAGTCGCTTATTTTAACCTCTATTGTTAACTTCTGTTCAGCCCAGGTGATATTCCCTTTTTCTAATTGGACATACCGAATCCCACCTTTCTGCCCAAGAACCGGCAGGTCCTCAGGGAGGACCGCAGTGGTAATACCGGTAATAGCAATATCACTAGTAATTACACCCGCAATATCGTCAAGAATATCCATAGCGTTATCAGTATCACTATTCGCTGCTTTATCAGCATCATCAGCGGCATCCTGAGCGCTGGCAAGAGTAGTGACAGCCATCGCATCGGTTTTAGCACTGTTCGCAGCGGACTTAACCGTGGGGAGATCAGCTATTACAGAGTCAATACTGCCGGGGTTCGCTTTACCGGTAGCAGTACCGTAGGCGGCGTCTGCGGCTTTAACAACCGCCTCAACCGCGGCGATTGCCGCGTCCGCCCCGGCGTTGGCGGCGTTTTTAGCGGGAATAACATCTGTTGCCGCTGCTGCCGCCGTGTTATAATAGGCAACTTTAGCGGCTTCGTTTCTGGCAATAGCAGCGTACTTGATAAATTGCAGCCCCTTAGGATCAGCGGCGGCAAGCGCTGCGGCGACAGAGCCGTCAAGGGCTTTGCCTTTCGCTATGCCGGTAATCTGCATAGCAATAGTTATCGGCGACATCAGCACCTGAATTGTATTGATCTTGCCGACTTCAATGAGCTGGTTTTCAGCCTTACCTGTGGCGAGGAGGACTTTTTCACCAGTAGTAAGGTTTCCGCTGGCGCTGGTTCCGCCTAAAACCACGATGTCATAGGTTCCGGGATCTACAGCCACCACAAGGCGGTCCGCGCCGGCGAGTTTGCGCCCGTAACTTATCACCTCACTCCCAGCAATACAAAAGGCTTCATAATAATCGAAGTGATGTTTCACATCCTCCAGGGTAAGTCCTACATCCGTATACACCCGTCCCCCTAAAGGCAGGCTGATTTCTACAACCCCTTTATTTTGCTTCAGCGCTTCGGTGATTTCGTCGTCTGGGGTTTGGGGGTCTGAGATCAAACCATTACAGGAAGCCCCAAGCACGAGAACTCCTGCTATGCCCAAAATAGTACGAAACATTTTAAATTGAGCCGCAATTTTTTTCATCTAAACATACTCCTTAAAATCATTTAAATCAGCCGATCTAATCAGCGGATTTTCTCTGCTTATCATCCTAAAATATACATCCCTTAAAAGCGAAAACCCCTCAAGCCTAAATAAAAACCAAAAGATTTCCCGTTTTTCCGACATCTATTTTTTTTAGTATAATAGGGAATATTGAAATTTAGCAACATATTTTTTACCAAAAGCGCTAAGAGAGATGCATGACCATTAGAAGTATTGGACTTTACCCCAATAGGTCGAGAGAGTTAAGCGGACAAGTTCCATAGAAACCCGTTAGTCCCACAATAGTCAAGAGCCGAATATAAACGGACCCGGTTATAATATGCCTCGATGTACATGAATAGCAACTGCCGAACTTCGGCTTCCGGGTGTTTGCCGCCCGCTGTTTAGTCCCTTTTTACTCATTTTTCCTTATATTATCCGGTTTGCCGTAAAATACCTGGCTTTAGGCATGGGGGGATATAAGGCGCAACGAAAAGGTTTTGTACCAACATTTTTGACCTCCTGTCTATCTTGTTGTATACTAAAAAAGTCAAATAGACCTACCCACGCGGCGTGGGAACGCAACGTCTATGGATATGGAGGCT
>JAITHD010000112.1 GCA_031280155.1 Treponema sp.
TTTAAGGAGGTTTTAGGATGAGCAAACCAAATCACAATGGAGACATTAAGAATCCAAACAAGGGAACCCCCGGCACGAACCAGAGGTATAACAAAAATCAGGGCAACCGGGGCAAACAGATGAACTCAACCCCGAACAACGCCAACCAGCAGGGAGGCAAGAAAAAGAAGTAACTCCCTTTACCGGGGCGCGGAAAAATCTTCTGGGTCTCGGTAAAAATATGCCCAGAGGGGGACTTGAACCCCCAAGCCTCGCGGCACTAGTACCTGAAACTAGCGTGTCTGCCAATTTCACCATGAAACAACCAGAGGCAAGCATCGCACTTCAAGTGCTGCCCAAAACCGTACGCGGAGACGAGGGGATCCGCGTTGTGGACGCCGTAATTGCATACCTCAAAAGTACGGGACTGCCCGGTCCGGTAGAGTTTGTCAACTTCGGCGACGTACCAGGCGATTGCGGCTGAGGGCGCGGTCATTATTCTACTATACCCCGCTTTAACGGCTTTGACTAGCGGCTTTTTACCAAAAGCGCCGTAAAGCCGCCTAAAGGCATGAGGCAGCTACTGCTATCCTCGTGGTATAGTTATACAATATGTCCCAGCCTGAAGTTGGATTTAGCGTTCACTTATAGGAAATGAAGGCTATTTTCTCACCAGAAAATAGCCTTGATAAAAAGCGGGACAGAGGGCTTTGAGCTTTTAAATAAGCATATATATGCCTGTATTGATTGAATCAACGTTGTCTTCCTGATAAGGCGACATCTCTTTAACCAAATCCTGTAGCGTTTTTCCGGTTAATTGTTCAAATACGGCTTGGTCTCCCATAAAACCATTGCCTTCTTTGATCTTTGGGGCAAGTCCGGCTTTCGCGGAACTGGAAATCAGAATTATTCCGTTATAGGTAACAGAGGAAATCCAAGCTATATCTTCCGGGCTTACGTCGTCGTCAACAAGGAGACAGCCGTTTATGGTCAATATGAGCTTTTCCCCCTTTTGCGCGTACTCCATAAACTGCCTGTGAGAGAGTTGTTCAAATCCGTTAATTGTAATATGCCGACCGTCAAAAATATGATATTCTCCGGCTTTGCCTTTACTTCTGAAGACTTTGACGGCCGATGCGGGCAGTTCAGCCTTGCCCTTCACGATTATAGACTCGAGTTCATCAAACGCGGAAATATCCGTCTCGTTCATAGAGAAATTGCCGTCTACATACACCTTGGGACCGTACAAAGGAAGCTCAAGTCCGGTGCTATTCCCGGTAATCTCATAGCCATCGGGAACTATAGTAAGGTCTAAACATTGGAAAATATCCTTATAAGCGTTATGAAGCCCCTCATAGGTCAGTAGCGATTGACAGCTCAGGGTAAAACCTTCGGAACCAGCGGCTGCCAGAGCTTTTTTATCCAATGCGGTAATCTTGCCGGATACCCAAAGATGCTTAGAACCATGTTTCACGCCGACAATCAGGTTTTCTAGGGTATAATTCCCCAAAAAGACCTGAGCGTTTTCAGGATAAGCCTGTTTATTTCCAGAAACCTTAACAAGCCACCCGGTATCCTCGGATTCTGGGTAAAAGAGCGTACCGAGAACCATAAGCCCTTCAGCTTCTCCAAGGCTTTTTGTTCCTTCAGCCCGGACTATCACATCTCCCTTGGCAATGATGAAACGATCCTTATAATCAGCCTTCCCGTCAATAACCGCGCCCGGATCGAGCAGGAGAATTGGTCCTTTAATCTCTTGAACCCGCAGGTCTCCGGTATTGATCTTCGCGCCGGCGGTTAGCAGCTTTGCGTTCATCTCTGCGGAAACAATGATGGTCCCGCAGTTAAGGCGTATTTCCCGATAAGCCTCTAACAAACCTGACCGGTCTTTCAAAAGCAGTGCACATCCGCAGTTGAGGTTTAAAATCTTTTTGGTCTCGCTGTCCATACTATGGTTCTCCTTGAAATATACGGGGTTTCAAAAAATATTCCTCATCAGTTCCAGCGCTTTCCGCAGTCTGGTACGCACAGTTCCCGGAGGAAGGCGCATAGATCGCCCGATTTCCGTTGCGTTCAGTCCTTCAAAATACTTCATTTTGATAGGTTCCAGCAGATTCAGGGGCAATTTGCCCAATAACGCTTTTACTGCAGCTTTATCAGCCTCGTCAATCTGAGGAGGAACGGTTTCAGCATAGAACAATTCTTGGCAAACCTCTGATAAACGGCGTTCCCGGCGTTTTATGTCCACTACCGCATTACGGGCGGCCGCATAGAGCCACGCTTTCATTGCCGGCTCCGGCATGGCTTCTAGGAGTTGTTTATGCATTACCGCTTTAACAAAGGCCTGAGCCACTCCGTCCTGCGCCGCCTGGGGATCCTGGGAAAATCCAATCATCCCTTTTATCATGGCTTCTCGATATTCTCTATATGCGGTTTCAACCAACATTTTTGACTCCCTTATAGTAAGACGTTTGGAAGTCCAGAAGTGTTTGTGGTTTTTCTAAATTTTTGTGTAATTACTGAAGAGGGTTGTTAACGTCAACTGCCCCGTTGCGTAGGTAGGTCTATTCAACATATTTAGTATACTACAAGTCAGACAAGAGGTCAAGCATGGTGGTACAAAACCTTTTCATTGCGCCCTATATCTCCAGGACTAAAGGCAGGGGTTTTACGGCGAACCGGATAAAAAAAGCCTGCATAACAACAGGCTTTTCACGGGAGCGACGGGGCTTGAACCCGCGATCTTCGGCTTGACAGGCCGACGCGATAACCAGCTTCGCTACGCCCCCATAACTGTTATTAAATATAAAGAAACATATAAAAATAGTCAAGCTGATTTTCTCATTTTTTAGAAATTTTCCGAGCAGACAGGGCAAGCGGTCCAGTTAAAAAACACCGGAAAACCCTTTAGTTCCATATATCAGCGCGGACCCCAAGATTGTCAATTAAAGACCGGCAATTCACTTTCTTTTGACGGATCCAGGTCTTTGCGTTCAAAAACCTTCCGTCCGCACAAAGGACATTTCCAAACTGTTATCAGTTGGTTGTCTTCTTTGTAGGTTTCCATTTTTTCCATTTGAATACTGCAAAGCGTACATTCCATAAAAACTCCTCAATTAATAATATGATTTATAGTATTCTATACCGATGGTTTTGTTTCATCAAGCCCTGTGTCCCCGGAACACTAGGTTGAAAACCCATTTGACATTTAGGCAAAGACTAGGTTAGAATAAATTATGAAAATACAAAGAGCGTTCAAAGTCAGGTTATATCCGACCGAAGCACAGCGGATTTTTCTCAATAAAATCCTCGGTTGTTGCCGCTTTTTGTATAAGCGTATGTTGGCGGAACGGATTGCAACATACAAAACAGTGAAAGACAATAGAGAAGCCCTCTATGCCCATAAGTAGGGTCAGACAAAGCACAACAAATCTGGCTCAATTAGGGAACAATCTACCCACCCTGCGTGGGGAAGTAACGTCTATGGATATAGCGGCTCTGGCTTTCGGTAACGGGAGTAAAACCGCCGTAGAAACACCCGCTTAAAAAAGAAAAGAGCGGGAAGGAAGTAGAAAACTTGGGGAGCAAACCGGGCAACCGACCCAAGCCCTAGAAAAAACCTTTAGGCAGGGGGCAGATGACGGAGGACAATATGGCGGCTGGTACGGTAGCTTGTGAAAATTGTGGAAAAAACATACAAGAAGAGGAGGTGAAGCATGGAGACTGTCAACAGTGTTCTGTATGCGAAGCCTGTGTAGCTGATTATATTGGGAAAGATTGTAAAGACTGTAAGAAACGGGAAGAGGCATAGTTTGTTCTATGGGACTTATGCTATTTAATACCCTAGGACGGAAGATTCAGCCCTTTGAGCCTCAGAATCCGGGAACAGTCGGTTTTTACGGCTGCGGTCCTACGGTGTATAACTATGCCCATATTGGGAATTTACGAGCTTATGTGACCCATGATATACTAGTCAGAGCCCTGCGCCGCGCTGGGTTTACGGTAACTCATGTGATGAATATCACTGACGTAGGACACCTGTCCGGGGATAATGATGAAGGGGATGATAAAATGGTAAAAAGCGCCAAAGAACGGGGCAAAAGCGTTCTTGAAGTGGCGGCGTTTTACACTCAAGCTTTTTTTCATGACCTTGAACGCCTGCATATCCTCAAGCCCACTGTGGTATGTAAGGCTACCGAACATATCTCTGATATGATCGACCTGATTAAACGGATCGAGGAACAGGGTTTTACCTATTTTGCCGGCGGCAACCTGTATTTCGATATTACTAAGTTTCCTGCGTATGGGGAGCTTGCCCGGCTCCGGCTGGAAGATCTCAAAGCCGGGGCTCGAACTGAGGTGGATACGAATAAACGGAATCCTCATGATTTCGTACTCTGGTTTACCAAGAGCAAATTTGAAAATCAAGCCTTGGTTTGGGACAGCCCTTGGGGAATCGGGTATCCCGGATGGCATATTGAATGTTCCGCGATGAGCATCAGGTATCTGGGAGAGACCTTTGACATCCACGCCGGCGGAATCGATCATGTTCCCATTCACCATACCAATGAGATAGCCCAGAGCGAAGCCGCCACAGGCAAGCGCCCTTGGGTTAGGTATTGGGTTCACAATGAGTTTCTGGTTTTAGATAAAGGGAAGATGTCTAAATCCTCTGGAGGATTTCTCACGCTTCAGAGCCTTGTAGACGCTGGATACGATCCCTTGGATTACCGATATTTGCTCATAGGAGGGCATTATCGAAGCCAGCTTCAGTTTTCATATCAGGCTTTAGAAAGTGCTCAAAACGGGAGAAAGTCTTTGATGGATCGGATTCTTGAGCGGGTTAAGGCTTTGCCGGATACAGGAGAACAATCCCTGAAAGCCTTTGAAAACGCCGCCCCTGATCTTATGCGGCGCAAGGCGGGAATCTATCTGGAAGCCTTTAACAGCGCGATAGAAGACGATCTCTCGACACCCCGAGGGTTAGCGGAACTTTGGGGGCTTCTGCGAGACCCTGAAGTTCCGCCGGGGGATGCCCTGGCAGGGGCTTTTGATATGGATCGAATTCTAGGGCTTAACCTCGCGGAAGAAGCGGAAAAGCGGCGGGGTTCAGCAGAACCCCAGGAATTGGTTGAGGAGATTGAACGCCTCATCGCGGAACGAGGGCTGGCGAAAAAGTCGAAAGATTTTGCCAAAGCCGATCAGATTCGGCAAACCCTCAAAGAGCAGGGGATTATTTTAGAAGACAGACCTACCGGTACGCTGTGGCGGCGCGGATAAGCTGTAACGGTTGAGGAAAAAATTTGTTTTCAAATAAGGATGATAGGATGCCTCAATCTGGGGAAGCGCAAACGGAATTCCGCCGACTTTACAATACGGTATTCCCCATATTATTTAGGGTAGCCTATCGTATCGCCAACAGCGAGGAAGCGGCGGAAGACCTTTGTCAGGAGGCTTTTTTTCGGCTGTATGAAAAGGATATGGTTTTTCCTAATCAAGAAGAAGCTAAATACTGGCTTATCCGGGTAGTCAAAAACGCGGCGCTGAATTATGCGAAACGGAAGGATAGAGAGCGGAAAGCCTATCAAAAAGCCTTCCGGGAAGACGCCAGGGTTGAAGATACAGGAGAACATATACTGATCAAGCAGCAGACTCAAATAGAAGTACAGGAAGCCTTGGATAAGTTGCCGGAAAATTTGCGTATAGTATTGATATTAAAAGAATACGGTGAGCTGAATTATAAAGAAATTGGACGCGCCCTTGGTATCAGTGAGGGCAACGTAAAAGTTCGGGTATTCAGAGCCCGGGAACGATTAGCCGGGCTTTTAGCAAAGGATGGTTCACATGTGTCCTGATTATCAAATTCTTTCTGTATACTTTGATGGAGAGCTTCCTTCTCCATGGAAAGAAAAAATGGAGACCCACCTTGGGTCTTGTCCCGCTTGCCAAGCCCAATTAGCGCGGTTTAGGCAGTATTCTCAGATTTTAAGGGCTTCCCCCCAGGGTATTAAGCATACTCCGGGAACGCCGGATGTAGAAGTCCACCAGAAACGGGTCTGGGAAAAGGTATGCGTTTTGGATACCGAACATTGGCATCGTCGTCGAAGGAATAATCTTTGGGGACGGACTATTGCTGTTCCCCTGCCTGCGGCGGCCGCGGCGGCCGCGGTTTTTTTCATAGCTTTTGCGGTAGCTGTGACCAGAGAACTTCCCCGGTCCGCTCCGCCCCAGGAAGCCCTGACTGCCAGCGGGGGAATGACGGATATGCAGGGCATAGTACCGGTTTCAGATATGAATGATGTACTCCAGTATCTGGGAAATCAGGATACTACGGATATTGTCATAATCCGGCTGCCTGAAAGCAGAAGTTTTTTCAGTTCCGGAGAACCTACTATTCTTAAAGCCGCGGATTATTCAAGGAGCGCTGGAACCCGATGAGCAGAAGCCGGTTTTTTCCCAAAGCAAGCATATTCGGAAGTTTGTTGGTTTTTGTCGCCGGCGCAGCGGCTCAAGAGTTTTCCCTTGAGGAACTGCTGCCGGGTCTCAGGGAACGGGCAGTAGTATTGGATATAGTCGCCAGAGTAGTAGAAAAAAACCAGCAGGAAGTATGGAATTCAGTTAATTCTAAGGTGACTATTCCGGGAAGACCTGTTGGCTTGAAGCTGGTAGGGGCTAATATTGTAATAGTAGTACAATTTACCCCGTATCTGTATAAAAATGGGAACAATATGCTGGTAGCTCAGGGGCAGATTTGGGTAGATGTACCCAATCAGGGTATCCAGTATCAGACGACTTTGCAGACTATACCATTAGAATTCGGAGAACCTATCTATTTTTTCCCTTTGGGTTCGGTCAGTTCTGGAGATAAAGCCCACATAGAAATACAAATACAGCTTCACCCTTACTCCGTACCAGGAACCATTACCAACGAGGGGAATCAGCCGGCGGATCCGGACAGCTCAGCGCCGACCGAGGATGGCTCGGTTCCACCCCAAAGCCCGGGAAACTCAAATAGTCCATGAGGGTACTTCAAAAAGCGCTTTTGTTCCCTTTATTGCTATTATGTTCTGTAATAGGATTAGTCGCTTGTAAAGAAGAGTCGCCGGTTATTGTTTCGATTGAGCCTCAAATCGGACTGGTAGGAAAGCTCCTTACTATCTATGGAAATAATTTCGGTAATGACCGGGACGGGTCGTATATTACTATCGGCGGAACCCCGCCGACTGCCGCGTCCTATCTTGCTTGGAGCAATGATCAGATTCGGATTAGAATTCCTGAATTCGGCGGAACCGGATTGATCTATGTCCACCGGGACGGTAAGAAAAGCAATCCTCTATTGTTTTCAAATCAGGCGGCTATACCGGAACCCTTGTCAACTGACCAGAGTCTTGGACCCGTCATAAGTACGGTAAAACCCGGGGCTGGACCAATCGGTTCGCTTATAACTATTGAAGGAAGCGGTTTCGGGGCTTCTCGGGAAAAAAGCGGGGTTTTCTTTAGCTGGCACAGCGAAACCGCGCCTTCGGTGCCGGCTGCGGAACTTCACCCAAAAGCGGTAGAGGTCTTTGAGGCGGATTTCGGCTATGAATTATGGAACGATAGGGAAATCAGGGTCCGGGTTCCTGACGGAGCGGTAAGCGGCGGCATCGAGGTCCGGACATCTCAAAAAAAATCAAGCCCTGTTTCTTTCACAGTTACTGGCAAGCCCGGAACAAAAACCTTCAAAGAAAAACGGAGCTATACTATTTCGTATACTGTGGATATTCAAGTACAAGAGGCGGAAGCGCCGAATACCCTGTATCTATGGGTTCCTCAGCCGGTAACGTCCGCGTCCCAGTGGATTGCCGAACCCCCTGAGCGCAGCCGAGACCCTTTTGTGGAAAATTATCAGGGAACCACCCTTTTTCAGCTAACTGATCTGTTGCCCAGTGCCGATACAAGTATCAGTATGTCATATATTATTGACGTATATACTGTGGAAACTGACCTTGTCAATCAGCCTCTAAAACCAAACGCAGGTTCTCCTATTCAATCGGTTAATACCCTTCCGTCCGCGCTTATTCCATCAGATAATTCCGCTGTAATAACCCAAGCTCAAAGTATCGTCGGCAAAGAGCAAAACCCCTATGAAAAAGCCCGGAAGCTCTATGAATGGCTTCTAAAGGAAGGGGGAATCCAGAAAGGACCCCTTTATAACGGCGTTCTGGAAGCACTGGAACAAAAACGCTCGGATCCCTATTCGGCTTCACTTTTGTTTTGCGCTTTAGCCCGATCTGTAGGGATACCGGCTATTCCTGTTGCGGGAGTATTGATAAACCGGTCTCGCCTTGCGGAGCGTCATTATTGGGCTGAGTTCTGGATTGACGGATTCGGCTGGATCCCGCTGGATCCGGGACTTGCCGGGGGAGGAGGGGCTGCGGATTTTAATCTTCACCCTGATCCGGCAGCTTACTATTTCGGCAATCTGGACAACCAGCGGATCGCCTTCTCTCGGGGACAGAAATCCCTTTCCCAGATGGATCCTCGAGGACGAATTGCGGTTCGTCACCGCGATTATGCACTGCAAAACCTTTGGGAAGAGGCGGTAGGCGGTTTAGGGTCCTATTCTTCCCTGTGGAGCGGCATTACCATTACCGGTATGTACACCCAATAAATAGGTTTCTGTATCCTTTAGCTGGATAGAATCGTAACGGTCCTACAAAAATCGTATAAAAAGGAGGAATCATGGCAAAATATTTGATAGCCATTGATCAGGGAACAACCAGTTCCCGTTCTATTGTCTTTGATAAGCAGGGCGTCATACTTCAGATTGCACAACAAGAGTTCACCCAGATTTTCCCGAAATCCGGCTGGGTTGAGCAGGATCCGATGGAAATCTGGTCAACCCAGTTAAAGGTTCTCACAGAAGTGAAAGCTCGGTCTGGGTTGGATACAAAGGATATCGCCGCAATCGGCATTACCAACCAGCGTGAAACCACGGTTGTATGGGAAAAAGCTAACGGCAAGCCTATCTACAATGCAATAGTTTGGCAGTGCCGCAGAACCGCAGAATATTGCGACTCCTTAAAAGCAAAAGGCTTTGATAAAAAAATTAAAGAAAAAACAGGCTTAATCGTGGACGCTTATTTTTCAGGACCTAAAATCCGCTGGATTCTGGAACATGTTCCGGGGGCGCAGGCAAAAGCGGAAAAGGGAGAACTCCTATTCGGCACTATTGATACCTGGCTTGTCTGGAACTTGACCAAAGGCAAGATATACGTTACCGACTACAGTAACGCTTCCCGAACTATGCTGTATAACATTCATAAACTGGAATGGGACAACGAAATTCTTGCAGAACTGAATATCCCCCGGGCTATGCTGCCGGATGTAAAACCTTCGAGCTATGTGTATGGAACGACCGCCCCTGAATACTTAGGCGGTGAAGTGCCTATATCGGGCATTGCAGGAGATCAGCAGGCGGCGTTGTTTGGGCAGTGCTGTTTTGAGCCGGGTATGGTAAAAAACACCTACGGGACGGGCTGCTTTATTCTGATGAACACTGGCGCTAAAGGGGTTGAATCAAAAAACGGCATCCTTACCACTATTGCCTGGGGATTGGATAACAACGTCGAATACGCTCTGGAAGGGGGCGTATTTATCGCAGGCGCGTCGCTACAGTGGCTGCGGGACGGGCTTAAAATCATTGAAAGCGCTCCCCAAGCCGATATTATTGCGGAAAGCCTTTCCGATGCCGGCGGCGTGTACATGGTGCCTGCCTTTGTCGGCTTAGGGGCTCCTTACTGGGACCAGTATGCTAGAGGTACGATAGTAGGCATTACTCGGGGTACGTCCCGGGAACATTTTGTACGGGCTACTCTTGAGTCTCTTGCCTACCAGAGTTATGATGTTATCAAGGCAATGGAAACCGACGCGGGAGTACCGATTAAAGCCCTGCGCGTAGATGGAGGGGCTTCTAAAAGCAACTTTCTTATGCAGTTTCAAGCGGACATCCTTAATACCGATGTTGTGCGTCCTAAAATGGTAGAAAGCACCGCGTTAGGCGCAGTGTATCTTGCGGGACTTGCGGTTGGCTTCTATGCAGATAAGGCGGATGTTGTCAACAATGTAGGGGTAGACAAGATATTCAAGTCCGATATGCAAGACCCGCGGCGAATCGAACTCATAGCCGGCTGGGAAAAAGCGGTCAAACGGTCTATGGGCTGGGTAGGGGATCATTTAAAAGTGGAATTGCACGGAAGCCGGAAAATCTGAATCAGTCTGTATACCACAAAAAATTATTCTAAAAATATTTTGATTTTGAGGGTTAAAGATTTTGCGAAAAAAGACGAAAAATATCTAAAAATTGTGGAGGTGATCAACAAAGTATGATGAAATTATTGAGAGGTAAATTAATGCGAGCCATGGTATTATAATGAATTACATACTTCGATATAAGCCGATTTTTGCTCCATCATACTTTGTACAACACCTCCAATTTTTATATTTTGGGACGGCGTTGCAAAATCCGCTACGCTGCTTTTAGCGGCTTAGAATCCATTCGGCTAGGTCATAGGCTGCGCCCATTCCCCCGCCTTTAGACATGGGGGAGTGTCAATAAAAGCGGTATGTGGTAAGCGGGGCGTGAGGGGCGTTGCCGACTTGGGTGCCTTGAGATTCATGGTTCCACTCCAAAATCAGCGATTCAAGGGCTTCTGGATTCATATCCGGTGAAACCGCTTGAGGACTTTTCAAGGTAAGATATGCCGCTACGGTCCCGGCGATTAAATCCGCTGCGGTATTCAGCGTATTCTTGTTTCCAATAATGCGCTGCCTAAGACTGGCCGCAAGGAAAGCGTCTCCCGCGCCGGTAGCGGATACAGGTTCTTGACTTAGTCCTTTGAACAACACCGCTCCCGACGCATCTAGCCGCAAAGCTCCGTCGCTTCCCAGCGTAATATATACTATAGAAATCTCTTTAAGGCACACCTTAATCGACTGCAAGAGCCGCTCAATGTAATCCGGGGTTTCCAGATCAAGTCCTACGTCGCCGATCAGCGCCTGAGCCTCAAGAATATTGCATTTTATTCCTTCTAAACCATTGAGGACGATCCCCTGTTGGTACGCGGCTATACGGCGGATTTTGGTCACTGATACCGGATCAAACCAGCAGGGGAGGTCTGGAAAGCGCCGGCGGATAAAAAGACTTGTTTCAGGAAGCAAATTTCCATCAATGAGGAGTTTAGAAAAAGGAACCTCCGGATCCGCTCCAAAAGATCGATTATACGCTGAGGCTGCCGCCTGTTCCAGAGCTTTTTCAGCAATCTTAGGGGTAAAATCATCAAAAATATCCATACCCGAAACCGCGGCGGCCATATCTCCTTGGTTATCTAAAAGAGACAGGTATGCAGAGGTAACTTTTCCCTTACTAACATGGATCCCCCCAATTCCGATGCCCCCGGCTTTTGAGGATTCTTTCAAGCCTTCTCCAAAAACATCGTCCCCAACCACACTGACCAGTTCGGTTCCTAAACCTAATCGGCTGAGATTTTCAGCTATATTCCGTCCGCATCCTCCCGGAGAAAAATGAATCCTCCCTGGATTTGAGTCTCGAATAATGAGTTTTCCATGAGGACGCCCTTCAATATCAAGATTAATCCC
This sequence comes from Treponema sp., assembly GCA_031280155.1. Classification (GTDB taxonomy): domain Bacteria; phylum Spirochaetota; class Spirochaetia; order Treponematales; family Breznakiellaceae; genus JAITHW01. Next base: position 11,620 of record JAITHD010000112.1, read on the forward strand.
TCCCCCAACCAGCACTGGCAGGGGACGGCGGAAAACCGCGAAGTTCTCATCTTCCAGAGCCATAAATGAAAGCGACCCTATAGCCCCCAAAATCTCCAAAGATTTTTCTGAATAAAACGAGACATGAGTTATATCTTGAATATACCACCACTGGAGAAATTCTTCGTCTCCTGGGGGACTGATATGGGTATGAACAAACCCCCAGCCTCCGGGTTTGAGGGAAAGCGCAAAACTACGAAAATCCCGCACAGGATGCGTAAAATGCTCGGCGGTTTCAATACAAAACGCCAGATCAAAGACTTCTTTACCAGGAGGATCCCCATTCGCAAAGAGCGGATCCCAGGGAACCGCCTCAAACCCGCGTTGTTTTAGGAGTTTTACTCCTATCGGATTCGGACCTGACCCCCAGTCAAGAACCTTCAGGGTATTCCGCGGATTTCCGATATACATTAAAGCCCGATCAATGATGCGGGAAAGAAACGCAATATACCCCTCATGGTCTTCGTTATTCTGGTGAAGCCTGTACCGGCGGCGGCTTGTTTCCTCTTCAGGCAAATCCGTTGGATCTGCCCAAGAAAAACCGCAGAAATCACAGCGAAAAAACAACCGCTTTGGACATTCCACCGGTCGCGTCCGGTTTGAAGCGCAGATGGGACAATTCATAGTAGGATATATTGTAATTTTTTTTACGATTCTGTCTAGTGATCTAGCCCGGCTTCCAGCCCAAGGCTTAGAGTTTCCCTGTTTCACAGGGGTATCTTCCCATAGAAAATCGACTTACAATCTATTGTACACGAAATATACTAGAATTATGGTTTTGTGTTTTGGGAAAAACGTCTTTACAACATATCTTGTTTGCGCGGTTCTGGGAACCGTTACAACTGCGGATGCTTTCAGGGTTGATAGATGTGCTGATTTCAGAGGGAGCCGTCTGGGGGTCAGAACTTTGAAGATACAGCCCCATCAGATGGAAACCCGTTGGGCGTACAATAGTCAAGAGCCGAATGTAAATGGACCCTTGTTGTCAGCTGCCCCCCGCCTAAAGGTTTTTTCTAGGGCTTGGGGCGGCTGTCCGGCTTGCTCCCCAAAATTTCTACTTCCTTCCCGCTTTTCTTTTTTCTAAGCGGGTATTTCTACGGCGGTTTCACCCTTGTTTCCAAGAGCCGGAGCCTCCATATCCATAGACGTTGCGTTCCCACGCCGCGTGGGTAGGTCTATTTGAGTTTTTGGTATACAACAAAATAGACAGGAGGTCAAGCATGGTGTTACAAAACCTTTTCGGTTTGCCTTAATCCCCAGGCCTAAAGGCGGGATATAAGGCAAACCGGATAATACGCCTAGATGTACATGAATAGAGGTCTTGTTTTGTCTAGTGCTTTACAAATGTTCCATCCAAATAGGAATAGGAGTGGCTTGAAACAGACAATTTGCCGTCGAACGACATTGATATATCAACCGAGCCGTAGCCGCCGCCTTCGGGATAGATAGTAAACGATATGCTGCCGCTGTTTACATAAGAAATATGTATGTCACCACTACCCAAACTTGTTCCATTTTGTTTTTTGACGCTATAACTTATCGGGTAATCCGTACTGTCAGTCTGTTCAAAGGTAAACTTTTGGTTGTCCTCCGCTGTAGCATTTTCTTTGACCCATGTACCAAGCAGTGCCGTATACGGGTGGGGCGTTTGCAGGTAATATTCCCCCCAGGCAATACCAGAATTATACCAGTCAAGACCGTCATACCCTCCGGCAAATGCCGTGATCCCATACCTATACTCTTGCAGCGTCGCTCCGAATGCCCCAGACAAGGGTATTTTGACATTCCACTTGTCAGAATCGCTATTGACAGAAGATGATCCATCAATTTTATAGATTCTTGCATTTGTCGGTGTAATACCAGATAATCTGCCGATGGCTTTTTTGTCTTTTTGATTCATGGAAACCTGATATCCGCTCGCGTTATCAACAGCATCCCAAGATATTATTAGATACTTGTTATCCGTTGTTTTCGCCTCTGTGATTGCGGGAGTCGCCACCTGCGACTTGGTTATGCTTACCCCGCCTTCTACTTCCTGTACGTCGTTACAGCCCAGAAAAACCAGTCCGAAAGCCAACACTGCTGCCGACATTCCTAGAATTTTTTTGTTTGCCATTTTTTTCTCCTTACTTTGGCAACAAAGTATTTAGCACATATTATATGTGCAACGCTTGTATATCGAACTGCTCAATATAAAGCAGTCCCCAAATCCGGACGCATCCGGTAAATTGGCTTGTTTCACCTGCCGTTGGAGTTGCTGGGAAGCAAAACTTCAACGCATTGACTGCAATATTTCCAGTCTTATGGTATGAGCGCAGATGTCATCGGCACCCAGAAACCCTTCTTACCTTCATTCTCGATCTGCACTGCGAAAAACACCGTACTGCCTCCCCTTGTTCGCCAGATCGTTTTGGTTCCCTGTAACATAGATGATTCGTAGGCATAATTCATGCCGGCTGGTCAGAAAAGTCTCTATCGTCACCTGCACAGTTGGATTACCTCTGATCGTGTGGGAGCTGTCAGCTTCCTGTAGGACAGCCTCGAATCTGCTCATAGCCGGGACGGGAATATTCCACTCGTTCTGCTTGGCGGGCATAACCCCTTTTCCAGTGGTCGGGAGCCAATTTGCTGTCATGGAATCTCTAGCAACGACAAAATTGCTAACAGACAAAACGTTTTGGAGAAATAACCATAAGAAATGATAAAAAAGTAAGAATTCACCCCTAAGGGTCTTGACAAAGTTTAGAAAGTGCTTATAATTCTGCGTACTTGCTGTGTGTTCATTATAGGTCTCATATAATATATATTAGATACCACTTTTATTTTATTTTCAAGTCTTTTTTATTTTTTTTAAAAAATTTATAAAAAATTTTTTTATTGACTGGACTTTTTTGTAATGCTTTGAATTGCCCCTCTCCTTTTCTCTTGAGTATTCCAGTATTTCCATATATAATAAAATAGTGAAAATTAGGGCAAAAATTCTTTTTGTAGTGTTGCCGCTTTTAACGGTCGCGGTAGTGATGGTAGGAGTCGCTTCGTATCTGCTTGCGTCGTCTTCGGTAAATCATTTGGCAATGGAATTTTTTGATTTCATGGCTAAAGAAATTACTAATTATGCTGAAGGTCAATGGAATCTGCTGGTGGAAAATAAAGCCGTAGGCAATCCCTTTATGGAAAACGCCGCTAAACAGGCGGTTGAGAATTTCTCCCGCAGCATCTTGAGAGGGGATACGCAAGTCATCTTTGCGCTGGACAATACAAACGGAGAGATTGCTATGCAGGCAGGTCCTACACTTCCCACTGAGCATGAACGGGAAGTTCTCAAATCATATATAGGAAAGAAAAATGAGTTTATTACTGTTCAGGTCGGGAATAATACCCGAGTCGCGTATACTATCCCATTCGATCCTTTTTCATGGCAGATATTTGTTACTGAAGAACGGAGTAAATTTTACGACCGGGTAGAAGAGATTTTTAGAACGTCTCTGTATATCCTCATTGGAACCTTAGTAGGCGGCGCTTTGATCCTTCTTGTTATGGCGCGATACTTAACTACTCCTATTGAAGCGGTGGTCAAAACCATAGAGCATATTATTGATTCTAATGATCTCAATAAATCGGTGCCGGTTTATTACAAAGATGAGATAGGGCGGCTTTCAGTTACATTTAATCAAATGCTGGGAATCATTTCAGCGGCTTATGAACAAATGAAGCAATACGCTTTTGAAGCGGCGGTGGCTCAGAAGCGGGAAATGAAAATCCGCAACGTATTTCAGTTATATGTGCCTAAAGACGTGATCGATGAGGTCTTTGTTAATCCTGAAAAAATGCTGGTAGGTAATAATCGGGATGTTGCTATTCTTTTCTCGGATATTCGGAGTTTTACGACGATTTCTGAAAACATGGCTCCTGAGGACCTGGTCAATTCCCTTAATCGGTACTTCTCGATTATGGTAAATATCATCATGGATAAAGAGGGCGTTGTTGATAAATATATCGGCGACGCTATTATGGCTATTTTCGGCGCACCGATTTCCCATGAAAATGACAGTCTCTCGTCAGTAATAGCAGGACTGGAAATGATGCAAGCCCTGCAAGAGTTCAATAAGAATCAGCTTGCCTTGGGAGCGCCGGAATTTCATATCGGCGTGGGCATAAATTACGGCATCGTAACAGTAGGAAATATTGGGTGTGATAAAAAAATGAACTACACTGTTATTGGAGACGCCGTTAATCTGGCTTCCCGCTTAGAAGGGCTTACTAAGAAATATAAAGAGCCGGTGCTTTTCGCGGAGAGCGTGTATGAACATATTGCCGATGATATTCCCTGCCGGATGATTGACCGGGTAGCGGTCAAAGGTAAGACTTTGGGAGTTCCTATCTTTACCTCCCGTTTGGAACTTACCCCAAAAGAACAGGAAGTTTGGAAATATCACAATGAAGCCGCGGTATTATATTATGAACAGCGATTTAAAGAAGCGCTGCCGTATTTTGAAAAAGCCCTGAAAATCCTTCCGGACGATCCGGCGGCTTCTCGTTTTGAGGAACGCTGCCGGGTCTATATTGAAAATCCGCCTCCTTTGGATTGGGACGGCGTGGAAATTATGATGGAAAAATGATGACCCGATGTAGTATTATTATAGCCTTGTTAGGGGTCTTATGCCGGTTAGGTTTCGTATATGGACAAGGCTCAGACAAAACAGATGATTCCGCTTGTATTGTGATAGTAAACCATGAAGGAAGGTCTGAAACAGACAGTCCTGAGATTGGGCGTGCTATTGACTATACTGTGCACGCTATGGAAGACGCTTTTGCTGAAGCAGGATTCAAAGCGGTAAAGCGGATATCAAAAGCCAGTTCCGGCGGAATCCCGCAAGAACTGGTGCATTCGGCTTGTCTGGAAGAATCTGTCCGCTGGGCCCTTACTGTGTATACCAACTTCAATGAAGGGCGGTTTTCTTGGCGGTTTGGAGTCTATGACGCTCAAGACAAGGCGTTTCGAGGAGAAGATGCGTTTGTTGTCTATCTCTATGCAGGGCTTTCCTCACGAAACGCAATAGAACAGTCCGCTCAACAAGTAGCGGACCATTGGAAAAAATCGTTTGCAGTTCAGGGCTTTGACGGCAATTTCGCGGCACAAAAGCAGCAGCGGTTTACTTCGTCTCAAGAAGGGGTAATGGTTTATTTTGGGGACGACGAGGGGCTTTTCTTGGGCAGCATTGAGGGAGGGTCTCTCACTGCGCCGCATATTCTCTTTACGGAGGGGGCGCCGGTGTATGGAACCCTTGCCAAAAAAGGCTTTTGGACTAAGCCGTTTTCTCTGCCCCGGGGTATTACTGATAAACCAATGCGGCTTCCGGTATTACAAAAAGTGACCCATCATACGTTCGGTTTTTTGTATGAATTCCGGGGCAGCAAGCAGTACGGTATTGATCTGGAATACCGTTACAATGTGCTTCCGGATCGATTGTTCCTTAAATTGGATTGGATTTTCTGGATGGATCCGGATTTTTCCGATAAAACCCTGTTAGCGCCGGAATTGCGGCTTGGCGCGGGATTGTATCTATTGCCCAAACGGGACTGGCCTGTACGTCTGCTTGCAGGCGCGGGGGCTTCTATACTCTTCCCCGGAGACAATGTATCTATAGTTCCGCTTCAAGAAGAAAAAATTATTCGGTTTTTCTTCGATCCTTTGTGGGTAGGTTTAGAATATCATTTTCCTCAAGTCGCTTTGAAAACTGAGGTTAGATTTCCCATTCTGTGGGAAGCCGCCGGGAAAGATGACTGGTATTTCAGGGCCCCTGATCAGGATTCGCTGCCGGTATATGTTTCTATTGGAGTAATGATTAAATGGTAAAATATATAGTTATAGTGAGTATAGCGTTTCTTTTTTTTGGAGCACTGGAAGCTCAGGAGTATGCGGATATACCTATTCCATCGGAGTTTCCTCAGCGGATTAAACTGCTCTATCGGCTTGACTTTGACAGTGATTTCTTTTTTATAGCCCAGAACGCGGGCCCCCTTATATGGGAAGCGTATCCGGGACCCTTTCCTCAGCAAGACGCTTGGTATCATACCTTGCAGTCAATACTAGGGGCTAATGATAAAATCGCTCAGACCATACCAAGCGAGGCAGACGCTGATCTGTTTACCCAAGCTGTATCTCAAGGAATACCTGTTTTTATCCATATTTATATTTCAGGCGACGCTAATGCAGGTATCATACAGATACGGTATACTTTCAGGGGCGTCTTTTCAGAGTCTTTTACCTTTGAAAATACCTTTGAAACAAAGGTTCCTGAAGAGAATGATTTGCTGTCTCATTTTTGGCTTCCTTTGAATACAGACTTAGATATATTTCTTAACCAAGTTATCAGACCTCCTCTGCGAATACACGGTCCTACAGGAACCTTGGTGTACGGTTTTTCTAAAGAGCCGCTGGTGATTCCAGATACTGAATACATATTTATAGACGTCCCCCTGCCGGGTACTTATGCATGGAGAATGGTTCACAAGCGGTATGTGAACCGAAAAGGAATTTTTATGGCTGATCAGGATCATCTGGTATTGACCCTTCCGAGAGACAGCTTTTCTTTTTCAGACTTTCTGCGTATCTTTGACGGAAACAATCAGCGCAAGTAAAGATCAGCAACAGGGAAAGAACAAAAAATGGATTTTTAAAAAGCGTCTAAACTCAAAAGCGCATTTGTAGCGTACAATACGCCTGTCCCCTGGGGTTTTTGCATTGTACCCCAAAAGCGGCGGTGAAGACGCTGCCTGGACCGGTTCTTACATTGACTGCTGTAAAATTGCCGGACTGAAGCATATCTAGGGAGCGCCAAAGATGTTATCGAACCATTGTAAACCAGCATAAACCCATAACGCGCAGTTTATTATCAATGATTTGTTTTATTTTTGGAAATGCGCTAAAGAATGTAACCCTAAATTGTATGAAGCAAAAATTGTTTAGTTTCGCGTATATATATGAATGTAAATTACAATACGGCATGAATAACTACAAACAGGGAAAAGCGGATATAGGAAAAGAGCTGTTTATTTCAAAGTATCCTATTAATTTACAGGAACAGGATCAACAAGACTTGTTTTATGCGGCGCCGTTTTAAACCCGGAATATACCAAGAGAAGCTCATAATTTTTTTTGACAAATTTCTTAATTTTGAGTAGATTTAAAATAGTAAATATGCAGAACAAAAAGTTTAGGGAGTTACTATGAAAATCGGCGTCAAATTGATTGTGGTTATCACGATCATGAATTTTATCGGAACTGGTATCTTGGTTACTACGTCGCTCATGTTTTCCAGAGAGCAAATCCGTACCATGGCGCTGAATAACGCGCATACTATTTCTAAAGAAAGCGGGAGACAAATCCAAATATGGATGGAGATTTACTTGGACGCGGTCCGGACGATCGCTCAAATTATGTCTCGCTTTGAAGATATACCGCTGATGGAGCGGCGAAGCTCGTTTGATCACATGCTCAAAAGCGTGATTATGGAAAACAGCGAAGCCCTGGCTGTCTGGGCGGGTTTTGAGCCGAACGTTCTAGACGGCTTAGACCCGGAATATGTCAATACTCCGGGTTCAGACCATACTGGACGATATTTAAGCTATTACGAGCGGTCCGGCAGTAACGCTGTCTTGAGAAACTTGGTGGACTATGAGACCCAGGATTTCTATACTATACCCATGAAAACCGGAATTGAATCGGTTATTGAGCCGTATTATTATAATGTCAATGGAATGAACCGGTTGATTACCAGTCTTACCGCGCCGGTTAAGCATAACGGACGGATTATAGGGGTCGTCGGAATTGACCTTGATTTGACGACTATTCAATCTATTAATGAAAAGATTAAGCCTTTTCAAGACGGTACTGCCGCTGTATTCAGCAACTCAGGTATTGTGGTAGCCCATGACGATATAACGAGGATGGGAAAAACTATGCGGGAATCTGAAAAGGATATGGCTGGAGCGTATTTGGAAGAATTTATCGCTGCGGTAAAAAACGGTGAGGATTTTACGTTTAAGGTACATTCTAAGTTTCTCTCCGAATATCTGATCGCTATCACCACGCCTATTGTTATTGGAAACAGTCTTACTCACTGGTCTGTGGCTATCGGCATACGGGAGAATACTATTTTAGCGCCGGTGCACAGGATGACGGTTGTATTTATTGTTATCGGCATTTTGATGCTGCTGATAATGTCGATCATGACCTTTATTATATCCCGAACCATCACAGGACCTATCAAAAACACTATAAAAACCCTTCAAAACATAGAAGGCGATCTGACCCGCAGAATTCCTGTTACCACCAATGATGAAATAGGAGATATGTCGGCTATCTTCAATCAAACTTTTGATTCTATGAAACGGTTAGTACAGATCATTCGGGATAAATCTGAAGCGCTTGCGGATACTGGGGCTGATCTTGTGTCGAATATGAGCGAAACCGCTTCGGCGGTCAATGAAATTACCGCGAATATTCAAAGCATGAAAGGACAGATAAGCACCCAAACCGTTCACATAAATGAAAGCAATGATTCTATGGAAATTATTTTACGCACCATAGCGGATCTGAACGCTCATATTCTTGATCAAGCCTCAAGCGTGTCCGCTTCGTCATCCGCGATAGAAGAAATGCTCGCTAATGTAAATTCCGTTGTGAAAACTTTAATGCATAATAGTAAAAATGTTGTCGCCCTTACGGAAGCGTCTGAAGTGGGTAAAACCAGCGTACAAACCGTTTCTCAGGATATTCAGCAAATCTCCAGAGATTCTGAAGGACTGCTGAAAATCAACGCGGTAATGGAACAGATTGCAGCACAGACAAATTTACTGTCCATGAACGCGGCGATTGAAGCGGCTCACGCCGGCGAGGTTGGCAAAGGCTTTGCAGTAGTTGCCGACGAGATTCGTAAATTAGCTGAATCTTCAAGTGAACAAGCAAAAACTACTGCGGTAATGCTCAAGAATATCAAAGCCGCTATTGATACGATAAGCCAATCCGCCGGCGAGGTTCTGGGACGGTTTGATATGATCGATCAGTACATTCAGATTGTGTCAAATCAGGAAGAACAAATTCGAGGCGCTATGGCGGAACAAGAAACCGGCAGTAAACATATCTTGGAATCCATAAGCCGACTCAAAGAGCTTACAGATTTGGTAAAGCTGGGATCTTCGGAAATGTCTTCCCAAAGCAAGGAAATTATCAGTAAGACTTCTCTACTGGACAAGATCAGTCTGGAAATTGAAAACGGTATGCAGGAAATGTCCGGCGGCGCAGACCAGATTTTGGAGGCTGTTAATCGGGTTAATGATATTAGTCTATCGAATAAGCAAAGCATTCAAGAGCTTTCTGAAGAAGTCGCCAAGTTCAAGGTTGACTGATGATTAGACGGCATTGGTTCGATTCATGGGCATAGCAGCCCTGCTGTTTTGGGTGGCTGGTAACTCAATTTGTCTACCGTGTTCTTCCGGCTGTTTATGACGTTTTGCCAGCCCGGATAAG
>JAITHD010000192.1 GCA_031280155.1 Treponema sp.
TCTGAAGGGAGATTGTACAGATGCCATAGCCGTTCCGCAAAATGAAGACGCTGTATTGTCGAAAGTCGGAGAAACCGCTAATAATTCTAATATATTTCAACTTTTAGATGAATACGAAATGATAAAACTGGAACAGGCTCTGGCACCGGTTCTGGTTCAATATGACCCTTACAACTAAAAACCGGGGCAACAAAAAGCAATGTCCTAAAAATAATCATAACAGGATAATTTTTTCTCATAAGCTCCTCCATAAAAATAAGTATTAGAATTTACAAATTATGTTATATTTTTATAACTTTGAATGTCAAGGGAAGTTATCTTAAATCTAGGGTATAAAAAATCTCAATATATTTTTCAGATAACAGGCAGGATTTTTAAAAAAAAATTATATTTCAGAGTTGACAATAATGTTAGTTTAGTATAATTTAAAAATTATTAGACTTAACTAAAATTATAAGGCTGAGTCTAAAATCAAATTTTTTAGGAGGTTCTTTTATGAAGAAAAGAATTGCTCGTCTGTTTTGGAAAGACATTACCCCACCCCCCATTTTTTATGGGTCTTTATGTCTTTGTATTATCTTTTTAGCTGCAGGGTGTTCTGACGGTAACGACGTTTCTGAACCTGAACTGGCAAAATGGGCGGGAACGTGGAATAGTATGACCAACTATCTCGACGAACCATGGTTGCAAGCAACCCTTGAGGAGGGGGCTGCAGCGGTTTCAGCCAAGATTCACAGAACCGTTACGACAAGCCAATTAAAAGGCGTGTTTGCGGAAATGCTGAAAACAGATTTCAAGTCCTGCGTAATCAATGATGACGTCTTTACAGTGTATACCGAACCGGAAGCCGCAAGTACGGGAACATCGACAAAAATAACCTATACGTTTAAGGAAAAAAAGATCGATGGAGAGTCTGAATGGTACGCCTTTGAAGGAGATCAAGCAGGACCATATAAATATTTGATCGCCCTTCTCCCAGAGCAACATTCAACGGATACAGCGGAACATTTCCATTTCCGATATGGCAATACCAGCTTTGACGGGCTTGCGGGAATGTCTTCATGGATGGGAACCCTCACAAAAAGCGGAACTACTCAGGCTCAAATCAAAGCCTCATTACAGGGGGTTATCAATGAACTTCCCTGGGGGGTTATGCTTCCTAATCCCAGTCCGCTTGAATCGAAGTTTAAGCTGATAACCGGCGGGACTTTTCTAAGGGGCAGTCCTGACGATGATTTAAATACGGCTGCCAATGAACATCCTCAGCACCAAGTAAGGGTGAGTTCTTTCTATATCAGCAGATATGAAGTAACCCAAAAGGAGTGGAAGGATGTAATGGGACTGACGGTACAAGAACAGCACGTCCTGTCAGGTCAGTCTCAGGCGAATTTCAGGGGGAGCGGCGATACCCTTCCTATCAATTTTGTAAGCTGGTATGACGCGGTGGAATTCTGCAACCGGTTGAGTTTACAAGAGGGATTAACCCCCGCGTACACGATAACAACCGGCGGACCCTGGAACGCGCCTACTGTAGATGTGGCATGGAACTATGGGGCTAACGGCTATCGGCTGCCCACAGAAGCTGAATGGGAGTACGCCTGCCGAGCAGGTACAACAACCCGATATAACACGGGGGAAACTGAAGCAGCCCTTGCGGCCGCCGCATGGTATGGACCTAACAGCACCATTGAGGGCAAACAGATGCTGCATCCAGTGGGAACGAAAACCCCAAATGCCTTGGGCTTGTATGATATGCACGGCAATGTGTGGGAGTATTGCTGGGATTTGTATGTCGCCGACTATTCAGAATATGCGGCGAACCTCCCGCAGACAGATCCGAAAGGCGGGACTACCGGTGAGAATCGGGTGATCCGAGGCGGGGCGTTTAACAACGCCGCCTCTTTCCAATATTCCGCGCGCCGAAGCCAGTTTGAATCAGATAATCGGGGGCAGAATTGCGGCTTCCGACTGGTGCGGTCGTATTTCCAAGCGTAATCAGCGTTACTCAACGCCTTGAACCGGCAGACCCTATCTGGTATAGTAGAAGCTAGGTCTATGGAGAACCCCGAATTACCCGAAGGGATTCGATATAATTCAGGGTTCTTTTAATTCAGTTAAGGCGGGTAACGCTTGCTATATGTACCAAGATACCTACAAGGTTCTGAAAAACTATTTTGGATTTACTCAATTCCGTCAAGGTCAGGAGGAGATCATCAGCGCCCTCCTGGGGGGTAAAGACGTATTGGCGGTTATGCCTACCGGCGCGGGGAAGTCCCTTTGTTATCAAGTCCCGGCAATTATGCTGGAAGGGCTTACGGTAGTGATTTCTCCACTGATATCGCTTATGAAGGATCAGGTAAACGCACTCACTGATATGGATATTGCGGGAGCCTATCTGAACAGTTCCCTTACCGCCGACGAATACAAGGCTGCAATAACCCGGGCCGGCAGAGGAGCCTATAAGATTCTTTATATTGCTCCAGAACGGCTCAAACGGGATGATATACGGTATCTGAGCAACCAGATCGGTATTGCTATGGTAGTTATTGACGAAGCTCACTGTGTTTCCCAATGGGGGCATGATTTTCGTCCCAGTTATTTATTAATTACTGAATTTATTCAAAGTCTTCCGAAACGCCCTATTATTGCGGCTTTTACCGCTACCGCCACTGGTAAAATACAAGACGATATTATTCATATCTTGAAATTGGAAGAGCCTTACCTGCTTACTACCGGGTTTAATCGGGAAAACCTCTATTTTGAGGTGCAAAAACCGGAAAATAAATTCCAGACCCTGTTAGATTATCTGCGTAATCATCAGGATAAGAGCGGTATTATCTATTGCGCTACCCGAAAAACCGTCGAAGAACTCTGCCAAACCCTGAATGACCGAGGATATGGAGCCACTCGGTATCATGCGGGTTTGGAGGATCAGGAACGCCGGGAAAATCAAGATCATTTTATCTATGACCGTAAACCGCTCATGGTGGCTACTAACGCTTTTGGCATGGGGATAGATAAATCTAATGTATCCTTTGTTATTCATTACAATATGCCGAAAAATATTGAAAGTTATTACCAAGAAGCAGGCAGGGCGGGACGGGATGGAAGTCGGGCGGATTGTATTCTGCTGTACAGTCCTCAAGATGTACAGATCAATAAGTATCTTATCACTAATCTTCAAAACGATGAAATTCCAAAAGATGAAACCCTGATTCAGCATAATCTGGAACTTCTTAAAGCCATGACGTACTATGCCACTACCAATGAATGTCTTCGTTCTCAGATTCTCGCTTATTTTGGGGAAGTTGCGCCTCACTTCTGCGGAAATTGTTCTAACTGTAATACCTTGTTTGAACCGACAGACATAACGATTCCAGCGCAGAAGATTGTTTCCTGCATTTACCGTATCGAGCAGCGGGGAAAGCGTTTCGGCAAACTTATGGTAATTGATATACTTCGGGGCAGTAAAAATAAGAAAATCCTTAATTTAGGACTGAATACCCTCAGCACCTACAGCATTATGGCGGATACAGACCCGCACCGCCTTAGAACGATAATCGATTATCTTGTGGAAAACAGATATCTTGGGCTGGAAGGGAATGAATATCCGGTACTGTGTCCTGGTCCGCGCTCAAAAGAAATTATTTTTGATAAGAAAAGTCTTTCTATGATGCTTCCTAAAGAAATAAAACCCTCTCGGCTGAGTACGCCGGCAGCGGATAAAGAGCCGTCTTTTGACAAAGAACTGTTTGCCAAACTTAAAGAATTACGGAACCGCCTTGCTCAGAAAGCCCGTCAGCCTGGGTATATTATATTTACCGATGCTTCTCTTCACGATATGTGTCTGAAAAAACCGAGAACTTTAGACCAATTTCATAGTGTTTCCGGTGTAGGGCTGGTAAAAATGAGCAAGTATGGAGAACTGTTTACCAAACTCATCCGAGAATATAAAGACAAGCAACAGGATCCCATGTAAATAAGGTCTTAATTCCGCCGCAAGACTCAAGGGTTTAGGCTTGGCATACCAACCCTATTCAAAGTAGAGTATAACCAGGATCAGAAAGGAGATAAGATTATGCGGATTATTCAGAGCGTTGAGTTTGATCGGTTTTGGAAAAACAGTCCGGTAAACCTTGCGGACGAAGCGGTGTCCGCTGCGGTGCGGCGGGTAATTGAGGCGGTACGGCTGGAAGGAGACGCCGCGGTGCGGCGGTTTGCGGCGGAATTTGATAAAAGTTCCCCCCAAACCTTGGAGGTCCCTCCTGAAGGGCTGCGGGACGGATATCAGCGGCTGCGGGAAACCGAACCCGCTCTGACTGAAGCCTTGGAAACCGCGGCCGATTCTATCCGGCGTTTTGCCCGGCGTCAGAAAGCCCAGTGTACAGACTTTGAATA
>JAITHD010000222.1 GCA_031280155.1 Treponema sp.
AAGCACATACGGGGCAAAGGTAAAAAATATTTGTTTTCGAGCGCCGTAAAAAACTTCCAGCATATAATATTTATGAAATTTTTTTGCGAAATAAAAACGCCGCCGAGGTCCTTTAAAAACGCTTTCTTGGAGCCCTAAAACAATCAGTACAGCTCCCACCATGAGGGCTGAAGCGGCTCCTAACATGATTTTGAAGGGAAGAATAGATTCTTGGGTAAGTCCGATTCGGGAAAAAAGGAAAAACAACCCTGTAACCACCACATAACCGGCAATGTTTCCCAGATTACCAATAGCGCTGGTTATACCCAAAGACGCTCCGGAACGCTCTCGTTTAGCCAAATCCAAAGTTATAGTGGTTCTTACAGGCATGATGATATGTTCACCGAAACTAAACACCACCATGAAAAACACTACAATGATCTTTCCTGTGCCGGCTACTAAAAGCCCGATAAGCCCTGCCGCCATGATCCCAATCCCGATTTTGAAGATTCGGCTTTCAGTAAACCGATACATGGCGGCTAAGATTAGAATTACCAAAAGTCCGGGGGTTTCCCGGAAAAATTCTACGATTCCTCGTTCAAATGCGGTGATGCCGACGATTTCAGCCAGATAATTATCCTGAATCCCCCGGTATAAACCGTAGCTTATACCGAAAAGAGCCAGAACAGTTAAAAAGCGCCGAATCTTAGCATCAGGACGGTAAACATCTTTAAATCCGGCGCTGATTTTGTTCATTAAGCGTTAGAATCCTACTCGTATTCCTACGCCGACGCTGAAACCATTTAACAAAAAGCTCTTAGTAAACTCTTGAGACCGCAGACCCGCTTCAATATCTAGTTCAAAAACCCGTAGATTAAGCGCTAATCCCGCTCGGTGCTTCCATAAGGTCTCTTCATAGCCGGTGCCTATATGCAGAATAAGCAGGTTTATGATATTCAGCTGCAAATCCACGCCGGCATTAAAGTAGGTTTCTTCGTCCGGATTCAATAGGGTAAAACCAATATTAGGACGCAGGGTGAATATATAACTTTTAAAAGGTCTAAAAAGCGCGTAAAAATCAAACCTGAGCGGACGCCTTACCTTATATTCGGCATCATCAGTATAGGTCTGCTCAAAACTAGGGGTTGGAATATTCATGCTCCCGCCGTTGATTATTTCACTTCCGTCAATCCCAAACGCGGCGGCGATATTCATCTGATGGTTTAAAGTCGATGCAAAAATCGGAATATTGGTAATATCTGCGCCTACATTAAGAAAAGGTCGGTCATTGCCTTTCTTATCCTTGCCTCCTCCTAACAACAGCGCGTATTCTACATTCAGAGAAAGATCAAATCCAGCGGCTCCAAATAGGGAATCAGTATCTACGCTTATCGTATCAAGAGAAAAAGGGCTGTATACATTTATCTCGCCGGCGCTTTCAAATTGCAGGGTATCCTCAGCGCTTAACTTGTAATGTATAGAAGACTTGGGAATGTATACTACTGGAATATACATTGCCGGAATAAGTCCTATCCGCAGTCTGTTTTTCAGTATTTTAAAGTGAATATCTACAGCCGTGTCCGCAAAGACTCCTCCAAAAGCGTTGAAATTTCCTTCAGGCGAATGGTCTTGGATATTTCCCTCTGCAATGAAGCTCAAAATTGACTTGGGAATATTGCCGTAGACGCCTCCTGAAACGCCCGCGCTTAACCCAAAGCCGCCTTTCTCAAAAATATTAAAATTAAAGAAGCCTTTGGCGTTTATATCCGTATTTATTTTGATCCCGTCGTCCTTTATCTTATCCGCAAGCTCATTCATATCGATTACAATATTTTTTTTGAATATGTCCGGTACCCCGAGAAGGTTATTTGCCAACCCGACTTCAGCGTCAGCCCCAATCTCAACAAAACGCCGCGGTTTTTCCGCCTGGACCTGTACAGACAGGGCTATTAAAAAAACCGCTAGTGGTACGCATTGTTTACTATTCATTGTGTTCCTCTCTTTTTAAAACGTAGTAGTATATTCTATTTTAGCTTTGGCTTCTACCGCTATAAAGAAGTCAAGCTCTGAATTTCCTCGACCAATTTTAAGCACCCCTTTTTCGTCGGACTCCTCCGCCGGAAGAAGAATGTCAAAGCGCGGGATAAAAGGATTAGGTATATCTGAAAGCTTTAACTCCCCTGTAGTTCCTGATGTTAAGGTAAGAGCCTGCTGATTTTTTTCATAGGTAATTAATAAGCCGATCCCCGGAAGCACGTCATTAACAATGTCTTTTACCTTGACCGTGATATAATCTATGCTTTTAATTGGATTATCTGATGATTCTGATTTTCTGCCGAATAAATCATCTGTGAATGCCGGCAGCATACTGTTGCCGTTTGAGGCTTTCAAATCCAGTTTTACATACTTAGCCGCATCTGGAAGAGAAACAACCTCTCCTGAAACAAGAAATTCCAGGGGAAGTTTGATAACCATATCGGCTTTGATTGTTTCAAGGCTGGAGCTTTTTTGTATGGTAACTTCCTCCATGGAAATGGCGTACCCTAATTTGAAGGAGCGGTCCTGATTAAACAGCTCGGTAAGATTAATCGTGCCGATACTGCCCCCTAATGAGGGTGAATCCTCCAAACCAGGTAAGGACTGGGGATCTATGGGTTTTGACGGAACCCCGTTGTCCAGCAGAGAATCTCCGTCAACGGTAACAGCCATGCTGCCGGCACCGGGAAGCCCCTCGACGTATACATATCCAAGGACCTCCCTGAATTCAACATCCCCTAAGAAACGGGTCAGCGAAGTTACGTCAAGGTCCTCCAAAAAGCCTGTAAATTTACCCTCTTCATTATTGTTATTAGGCACAACCGCCGCCTGCTCCCAGTCAAAATCAAAACTCGGACTGAAAGAGGTTCCCGGCGGAGCCTTAACGGATATGGTTATTCCCTCCTGGGGATTAAACAAAGGGATGGGTCCGCTGTCAAAACTGACTGTACCGCCCTCGGAAAACGGCTTGGATTGTTCAACATCAGCGGAAGGACCTTTATTAAACTTTACCTCAACCGTACCGCTGCCGTGCATCGTTAACGTGATGGTAAATTGTGCGTTAGTAATGGTTTTAATCCATTGGGGCATTGTTCCAAGGGGTATTGGAATAGATATATACCCGCCGGTTCCCTGTATAAACCCCTCTGTACTGTCCGGTATTGATTTGGCTGCGTCAATGGCTTGTACATATTCGGTTAGGTTTAGGTTCATCTCCGCAATCGGATAATGAATCAGATAGGTAAGAGCCTCAAGGCTTGATTTTTCATACTCATAAACCCCTATAGGGCTGTCAGCATCGTTCTTATTCATCATCTCCTGTATTTTTTCGTGGCTAATATAGCTGGATATTTTTATATTATTCTCTCCGCCTACTTCAGAAATATTTCCCACTGGAACATACAATCCGGGGTCCCCTTTGACCGCTACTGACTCTGGAAGATCTAACGCGCAAGAGCCGCTAAAAAAAACAACCCAAAGCCCCAACAAAACAACCGATGCCTTATTCATCTGTTTCTCCTTTTCTCCTTACTACAATGTTTATTTTTTCCTAATTTTTCTAAAATATAACACATTTATCATATATTTTCAATATTCCAAGCCTTATTTCAAGATAAATGTTTCGGTGAAAAGGTTCCGAAAAGCCGGCGAGTCCTGATATAGCCGGGGCCCGCCGGATCCCGGGCTATGCCGTCAGGGGCGGGTTCTGTTTGTCCTGAGCCTGCTTGAGCTTATGCCGTGGGTAGGGATCATTCGGGTTAAGCTCTAAAGCCTTCCCAAAGTCAGCGGCAGCCTTATCATAAGCTGCTATGGCATAATAGAAGCGTCCTCGATCATAATAGGCCGCGCCGTATTTCACGTTAAAAGCAATGGCTTGATCATAATCGTCCAAGGCGTGTTTGCAGAACTCAACAATCCGAAATTCTTTGAAAACCTCTTTTTCATAGACCCCTATATCCTGTTCGCGCTGTTTTTGCAGGTGCTTTTCATGGATTTCTTGGTCTTGGACGTACCGCTCCTGAAGCTCCTGTTCTTTATCCTCTATATCCTGAGTATGATTTTCAAGAATCTTGTCCCGATAGGCTTCAATTTTTTGGGATACCTGCTTTTGAACTTCCCTTTCATAGTCATTGATGTCCTGCTTGTATTTTTCCACATTCCCGGCGTACCGTTCTTTGAAGTGTTCCATGGCTTGATTGGTATAGTCCGCTATATTTTGTTTGGCTTCCCCCTGCATCTGGGCTGTATAGTTCTCTACATCCGGCTTGTGGCTCTCAAGAAGCCGCCGCTTGTACTCCTCCGTAGTCTGTTCTTTTTTCTGCTGGTTTTGCAGGGCGTACTCCTCGACGGCTTGGGCGTCTTTTCTGACAAGCTCCTCTTTGTAACGGGCTATTTTTTCCTGATACTCTTTCAGCTTTTCCTGATAGTCTTTTATGCCCCGGCTTCCGGCGCCGAATACGCTCCGTATATAGTCATCGTCAGAGACCAAGGCGAAATAGGCGTTCCCTCGATACCGGTATGCGGCGGCGTTGACGGGATTGTTCTTAATCGCTTGGTCGTAATGTTCTAAGGCTTTGATGTAATTCCTTTTAGCAATATAAATAACCCCCAGCCCCAAATGAGCAGGGGCGTAGTCCATTACCAGGGCTTTCTTGTAAGACCCTATGGCTTTGTCATAGTTATCAAGGATATAGTCGGCGTATCCCTGCTCATAATAGGATCGGGCTTTGGCGTCCCGAAAAACCGCGTTGTGCGGGTCAAGCTCAATGGCTTGATTGTAATCCGCTATAGCTTTGTCATACTGCCCCTGAGTAAGATGCCAGTCTCCCCGGCTTTTATACGCGGCGGCGTTATTCGGATCGATTCCAATAGCCGTATCATAATCCGTTTTTGCGCTGTCGTACCGCCCCTGAGCGGCGTAAATCCTGCCCCGGCACAGATGCCGTACTGAATCAAAGGGATCAAGGGCTATGGCATCGGTACATTCGGCGATAAAAGCGTTGTAATCCGATGGGTCGCTATAGATTTCCCGATAATCCATCATTTTTCTCCTTAAATATTACATTAATTTCCTTATTTTAAAATCCCCTTAGAGTCTTTCACAATAGGGATTTCCTTATTTTTTACTCGGATTTCCTTGTTTTACAGTACCTCCCCCTGGTTCCAAAGCAGGAGGGGGTACTGCTGAACCGGGGTCAGGCAGGATAAACCGAGGAAAAGTCCGCTCATGTCTTGGTTTTAGACGAATCTTTATCCGGTTTGCCGTAAAACCCCTGC
>JAITHD010000068.1 GCA_031280155.1 Treponema sp.
AAATTCCCGGCAGAATCAATATCCTCTGGAATCCCGCTTGTTTGAGAATCTGATAGATCTCCCGCAGATATTCTTGAGAAGCATTGGGAATAGCGATTATCGCCTGATCCGCGCTTTTCGTCCGCAGGAGCTTGGCTACATCCCGGACAGGTCCCAGCACCGGGATTCCGTCGATTTTTCGTCCAATCTTTTCAGGATCGTCGTCTAAGAAGGCTACCACCTCCCCAAAGACAGCCTTAGCCTTGATCTCCTGCGCTAGGGTCCGGCCTGCAAAGCCCGCCCCGATAATGTATAAACGTTCCGATTTTAAAACGGCCATATAGTTTTTTCCAAATAATATATATGATGTGATCGAGGCAATGCCTTGCCGGTTCGGTTACGCCGGTTCTATCACTTCAAAGGCAAGGTCTATCGCAAAAGAATCATCGTAGATATCCAGCTTGATCTTTACCCTTCCTTTTCTCTTATCGACTTTAATTATCTTTCCCTCAAGCCCCATTAAAGGGCCCTCTTTGACCACAATACGGGAGTTCTCATCAAAATACACCTGAGACTTTCCGGCTATGGGACCGGCTTTCTTGATAAAATGGAGGACTAGTTCCAAATCTCTGTCAGTCAAAGGACAAATATTCTGATTCGAGCGTAAAAAGCGGAAAAACCCGGGGGTTTTACGGAACACCCATTGACAGCGGCATATATCCTCGGTTTCTTCAAGTTCAACGAAAATATAACCCGGAAATATGGCGGACTTAGAATTGACAACAGCTCCCCGCCGTCTAATAACGAGGGCGCGCTGCGGAAAATAAATCGGAACCGTAATTTCAGGGTGTAAAGCTCTGAAAAGTTTAATATATTTCTCTTCTGATTTGGTTTTAACTTGCAAGGCATAGTAATTCATAGGATTGATTATACTAAGGAATACTGGAGGTTTCAATTCGGTCAGTTTGTTTTGCCGGGTAAAAGCATATACCTTTTGAGGCATATAAAAAAGTCTACAGATGACAACATGGTTCTCACAGCGGCACGAGAATACAGGGAGAGCGCTTATTTTCTTTAAACCTCCGGGAACTCCACGCCTCTGTGAGAGATTATGCAAAGAAAGTTACTCAGGGACAGAGGGGGCATCTGTAAATAGGGAGAATTCCGCCGTTAATGGAGTATCGGCGTTCTAGGCGGAGTCCGGCTTACTCGCGCAATCCGCTCTATACCCTATACGATATTCAAGGTACTATATTGGCATGAAGCGTATCATTTTGAAAGCCGGCGCGGAAAAACGATCCCTCGCGGGACATCCCTGGATTTACGACAATGAAGTCGCTCAAATCCTTGGATCCTCAGGTATTGCCCAGCTTGAACCCGGGGAGACTGCGGACGTGGAAAGCCTGGGAAAGACGTATTTGGGGCGGGCTTTTGTAAACCCCCGCTCAAAGATCATTGCCCGGCTTTACAGCCCCTCCAAAGAGGGGGTTGACAGGGGTTTTTTCAAGCGCCGCATCCGGGAAGCCCTGTCCCGCAGAACCGGCTATGACCTGCGCCGGGAATCTGCGCGATTGGTTTTTGCTGAAGCTGATTTTCTGCCGGGTCTCATAGTTGACCGCTTTGTGGGCTGGCCTCTGGAAGCGGTTGAGGAGTCCCTCAAGGAGCGGCCCCTTACTTTTGAGATGGCTGAGGCTGCCTTGGGACCGCCCCTTTCGTGGCTTTCCATACAGTTTCTCATCTATGGCATGGACTGCCGCCGCGAAGAAATCATTAATGCTTTTGAAGAAATTCTGACTAACGATAGTCCTCCTTTGGGACTCCCTGCGGGGGTCTTAGAGAAATCCAGCGCTAAAGTTCGGGAACTTGAAGGGCTTCCCAAGCAGGAAGGGCTTATCCGGGGAACCTTGCCGGATAAGGGCATTGTGCTGTTTGAAAACGGTTTTCCTTTTTGTGTAAATCTTGAGAAAGGACAAAAGACAGGACATTTTCTGGATCAGAAAGATAACCGCCGCCGCCTCGCCGGCTTTACCCCCAAAGGAGCCCGAGTTTTGGACGCCTGCGCCTATACCGGAGGCTTCGGCATCCATGCCGCCCGGTTCGGCGCCGCCGCAGTGCGGGCCATAGATGTTTCAAAAGACGCACTGGAAATGGCGAAGAAAAACGCTGAACTTAACGGTGTGGAAGCCCAGATAACTTTTGGAGAAGAAGATGTATTTGATGCCCTGCGAAGATACCAACGGAACCGGCGGGAACGCTTTGATCTAATCATTTTAGATCCTCCGGGGTTTGCCAAATCCCGTTCAATGCTTTCAGATGCCCTTCGGGGCTATAAAGAAATAAATCTGCAAGCAATGAAGCTGCTTGCTCCCGGAGGGGTGCTGCTTACCTGCTCCTGTAGTTACGCCCTTGACGAGGGACGTTTCAAGCAGATGATAAGAGACGCCGCGGCAGATGCGGAACGCCGGCTCATACAGCTCGATTTTAGGTATCAATGTCCGGATCATCCTATTTTAGTAGGCTATGACGAGTCCCAGTATCTCAAATGCGGATATTATAGAGCGTTCTAGTCTTATACAACAATCAAGAAATAATTGTTGACAGTCTTACAGGGTTAGGTTAGTGTTAAAACCATGAATAAAATAATTTATGCGGATAATTCAGCTACTACCGCTGTTTCAGAAAAAGCGGCGGCCGCAATGATGCCGTATTTTAGGGAACATTTCGGCAATCCCTCGGCGATTTACGGTTATGGACAGGAAGCAAAAAAAGCAATAGAAGACGCCCGCCGTAAAGCGGCAAAATCAATCGGCGCATTAAATAATGAACTGTTTTTCACCTCCGGCGGAACCGAAAGCGATAACTGGGCGATTTATGGGGTTTGCGAAAGTAAAGCTAAAAAGGGAAACCATATTATTTCAACTGCCATTGAACATACCGCGGTCTTGCGGACCTTGGAAAAATTACAAACCCAAGGCTTTGACATTACCTTGCTGGAACCTGATGTTTATGGACAAATAACAGAAGAACAACTTGAAAAAAACATTCGCCCTGATACGATTTTAATCAGTATCATGACGGCTAATAATGTAGTCGGCACGATATTGCCGATAAAGAAACTCTGCGGCGTAGCCCATAAACACGGCGTTACCTTTCATACCGACGCGGTACAGGCGGTTGGGCATATACCGATTAATGTACGGGACTTAGGGATAGATTTACTTTCAATGTCAGCGCATAAATTTCATGGACCTAAAGGGGCAGGCGGATTGTTTGCAAAACTGCAAGCCGCGCCGCCGCCATACCTTACCGGCGGGGGACAGGAAAAAGGCTATCGTTCTGGAACTGAAAACGTTCCGGGAATCGTTGGAATGGCGGCCGCTATTGAAGAAGCAACTGAAAAACTATCTGACAACATGAAAAAAATAACCGCCTATAGGGATAAACTTATTGAACATATATGTACAATTCCTGGAACATACCTTACCGGCGATCCGGTGCATCGTTTACCCGGACTTGCCTCATTTGTTTTTGAAGGAATCAAGGAAAGCGTATTCCTTATAAATAGATTAAATGACGCGGGCATTTGCGCCAGTTCAGGATCAGCCTGTTCAGCCTCCTCAAAAGAAGCGCCCCATGTATTAACCGCCTTGGGGTATGATAAAAAATGTGCCCGCAGTGCTTTGAGGATTTCACTCTCTGAATTTAATACAGAAGAAGAAATTGATATACTTATCCATAAGATAACATATATTGTTGCGGAATTGCGTCATGAAAAATAACAGCTATTCTATTTAAGGCATCTCCTAAGTCAGGGCTGTTTTATCCCGGTTTACCGCAACCTTGCCTTCTTCAATTTCCCGGATACTGTTTTGCAGTTTTTCGGTAAAAGCCGCATCGTGCCGCTCTTTTTCCCATTCCTCAGTTGAGTTCGTCCGCTTTCAGATGATATATACACATTCCCTCTTGCCGTAAGCGAAAAGCCCGGCGGGGTATTCCGGTACCAGTCGAACACCTTTAGGCGGAACTTCGCCTTCTCTGATAATTCCCGTCCCGTTCCTCTCGCCAGTTCCCTCCCCGATTGTGCCTCTCATGGCATGCCTCCACAGTACAATGGTCTTGCTTTTTCCATTCTGCCACGAGGCGGGTGTCCTATTTCTTTCTGAGTTTAGACACACTCAAGCATAAAGACTCTCTAAAAATCCGTGATCAGCCGCTTAAAAGGTATGCCGGCAGGACAGGCGCCCTGGGATCGGCCCTATAGAGCGTCTGCCGGGACCTGTTTTTACAAGC
>JAITHD010000069.1 GCA_031280155.1 Treponema sp.
AAATTCCCGGCAGAATCAATATCCTCTGGAATCCCGCTTGTTTGAGAATCTGATAGATCTCCCGCAGATATTCTTGAGAAGCATTGGGAATAGCGATTATCGCCTGATCCGCGCTTTTCATCCGCAGGAGCTTGGCTACATCCCGGACAGGTCCCAGCACCGGGATTCCGTCGATTTTTCGTCCAATCTTTTCAGGATCGTCGTCTAAGAAGGCTACCACCTCGCCAAAAATAGCCTTAGCCTTGATCTCCTGCGCTAGGGTCCGGCCTGCAAAGCCCGCCCCGATAATGTATAAACGTTCCGATTTTAAAACGGCCATATAATTTTTTCCAAATGAAAATCTATGCCGATTCCCTTAATACTCTGTTGCCGGTTCTATTACTTCAAAAGCAAGATCAATCGCAAAGGAATCGTCGTAAATATCTAACTTGATCTTTGCCCTCCCTTTTCTCTTATCGACCTTAATTATCTTTCCCTCAAGCCCCATTAAAGGCCCCTCGCTGACCACAATCCTGGAATTTTCATCAAAATAGACTTTGGATTTTCCCGCAATAGGACCGACTTTTTTGATAAAATGAAGCGCCAGTTCCAGGTCCCTATGGGCCAGGGGACAGATATTTTGGTTCGAACGTAAAAACCGGAAAAAACCCTCGGTTTTGCGGAACGCCCAGTGGTATTTGATGATATCGTCTTCTTCTTCCAGTTCAATAAAGATATAACCCGGAAATATGGCGGCGTTGGAGTGGATAACGGCTCCCTGCCGCCGGATATCAAGTTTGCGCTGAGGAAAATAGAGCGGGACATCAATCTCCGGGTGTAAGGCTTTGAACCGCTTGATATATTTCTCCTCCGATCTGGTTTTAACTTGCAGGGCATAGTAATTCATAGGATTAATTATACCGGGGAGAAGGGGGTTTTTCAATTCGGCCGGCTTGTTTCGCAGGGCAAAAGCATTTATCAAAACCGCCGTAAAACCCCGCCCTTTAGGGCTGGGGATATAAGGCGGCACAGCGGCAAAAGGCAGGTTGAAACCCCTTTGACATTTACGAAAATATAAGTGAAAATAAGCCTATGACCATATAGAGGGCTTTTAAGGTAAGGCTATATCCCACCCCTGAACAGAGGGTATGCTTGAATAAGACCCTCGGCTCCTGCCGCTTCCTGTATAATCATATGCTGGCGGAACGGATTGAAACATACCAAACATTAAAAGATAACCGTGAAGCCCTCTATACCCATAAGTACAAAACCGAGAGGGACTACAAACAAGAACATGCGTTTCTCAAAGAAGCAGACGCCTTCGCGTTACAGCAGGCCCGGCGCAATCTGGAAGCCGCATACGGCAACTTCTACAAATCCTTAAAGGGGTTACGAAAAGGCGGGACTGTAGGGTTTCCACGGTTTAAGTCAAAGCATAATCATAACGACAGTTACCGGACCGGAATGTCCATTGCCGTCAATTTTGAGGGGCAAACCGTTAAACTGCCCAAAATAACAGAGCCGGTACGGTTTAAGCATAGAGTTAATGTCAAAAGTTGGTATCCGACGGCAGAGTTAAAAAACATAACCATAAGTATAAGCCCTACAGGAAAGTATTACGCATCCTGTCTGTTTGAAGGGGAGCGGGATTTTCAAGGCATAGCGGCAAAGGCTGAAAAGATAATAGGGCTTGATATGTCGTTGCAGGATTTTTACGTTGATAATCTGGGAAACAGCCCCGAATACCGGCGTGTGTATAGAGAAAGCGAAAAGAGGCTTGGGGAAATATCAAAGGAGGCTGTCCCGAAAACCAAAGGCCGGCCGGAACCGTGAGAAAGCAAGGCTCAAAACCGCCCGTATACATGAACGGGCAGCGAATTACCGCCGGAACTTCATAGACGCCTTGTCCTATAAGCTGGTACAAGGCTATGATGTGATAGTGGTAGAGGACCTGTCATTGAAAGGAATATCCCAAGCCCTCAATCTGGGAAAGTCCGTAATGGACTTAGGCTATGCGGCTTTTGTGAACAAACTGCGGTATAAAGCCATATGGAACAGCAAGACGGTGATAGCGGCGGACAAATGGTTCGGGAGTTCTAAAACCTGTCATGTATGCGGGTATGTAAAAAAGAATTTGCTGCTACAGGAGCGGGAATGGGTTTGTCCGCGGTGTCGGACAAAGCACAACCGCGATAAGAACGCGGCAATGAATCTTGCTGAATTAGGAAACAACCTACCCGCGCGGCGCGGGGAAGTAACGACTGTGGACATGGAGGCTCTGGCTCTTGGCAACAAGGGTGAAACCGCCGCGGAAACCCCGGAAATGGGAAGAGCTACTACCGGTAGTAGCAGAAATGCTTGGGGAGCAAGCCGGGCAACCGGAACAAGCCCCAAGCCCCTGCCTTTAGGCATGGGGTAGCTGACTTTAGATTAATCCGTGAAAATCCGTGTAATCTGCGGACCATGTTTACAGGCTTTTGTGATCTGCATTTCCGGAAATTTTTGTTGACATTTCTACCGGTATGGCCTATACTTCTAAATATAGATTTCAAAGGAAGCGGAGTGCAAATCTCCCGCTATCCCGTAACTGTAATTGGGAGGCCCGCGGAAGGCGCATACAAGGCGCCGAATCCAGCGGGCGGTTTCCGTAGAGACAACCACTGGCGGCCTAAACCCCCGGGAAGGTTTACGGAAATTTTTCCAAACCCATAAGCCAGGAAACTTTGGTCTATGCGGCTTTATTTTTTAGGTTCCGCAGATTGAGCCTGAAAAACCCCCATATAACCAATAGAGGGTTCCTCTCATCAGCCCGCCGGAAATCTTCGCGAGAGGAGATGCTTTTTATGAAAAGTTCACCGGCTTACACCTGCCCCCGCCGTCCCGCCGTACCTGCGGCGCTTAAAACGTTTTTTGGCGGGGGGGGGGGGGGGGGGGGG
>JAITHD010000054.1 GCA_031280155.1 Treponema sp.
GTGTCGGCGTGTCGGCGTGTCGGCGTGTCGGCGTGTCGGCGTGTCGGCGTGTCGGCGTGTCGGCGTGTCGGCGTGTCGGCGTGTCGGCGTACAGGGCGAAGTCCGCCATGGCTGCCGTAAAATTACCGCAATATTCCATAAGTAATCACTTCCTAAAAACTAGTAACCCATACTATATCAGCTAAAAGATTTGCGTCAACCAGCGGTCCAGCCCCGGACCGGACCTGTTATTTTAAGGAACTTCACCTTACCTAGGCAGCTTCTTTTTTAAGGTCCGCAGTTTTTTTCTGATCGATTCAGCAACCGTAAAAAGCCGTTTCACTAAAGGGCGATACCCATAATCCCAGCTTCCCGGACGGTGGATGATGCGCCCTCCGAAACCAGTCTTAAACCGGTACAGCCCTACCATAGGATGCTCCGGATCTTCCCGGGGCGGAATACCGAACAGATCATACACCTTACAGCCTTTTGCTTTTGCGTCCTGCATGGCTTTCCATTGCAGCGCATAAGGAGCCATAAGATTCCGTTTGTGATCCGACGAAGCGCCGTACAAATAAACCCCTTCTTTGCCCCGGAACAACGCTACGATGCCCGCCAGCAGATCCCCTTCATGCTCCGCAAGATAAAGCGCGACTTCCTGTCCAGGCTGAGAATATTCCCGGCAGTGGGAAAACAAGGTCTGATAATACGCTAAACTGTGAATCGAAATACCATCCCGTTGAGCGGTTTCTTTGAGGAGATTATAAAACTGTTCCAGTTCTTTTTCCGTTCCCTGCCGTACAACAACTCCTTTTTTCTTAGCAAGCCCAATATTATACCGCCATTTGCTTTTCATACGGCTCAGAAGGGTTTCTTCCGACAAACTCAGATCAATAAGCACCGTATCCGGCGGCTGTACGTCCGCGCCGGCAAGGGTAAAAGGCTTGAATAACAACGGCGGCGGCGTCTCAGTACCTTCAGTATACCAAGGAGGATCAAAACGGATAAAAGCAATATTATTCGGCAGGAGCCTCTGAAGGGACTGGGCGAGTTCCTCAAGGGCTTTGTTCCTTACCTTGTCGTCGTTTGGAAAATCCGACGGAAACTCAGGTCCCCAGGGGGCATACGCAAAAGAAAACCCTAAACCCAGAGACCGGCGGATTACAAGCAGGGGCTTTGCCTCTGATTCGCCCCAGCACACCAGAAAAGATCGGGCGTTCCAGCCGAACCGGGCTTTAAAACTTCCCCAAAATCCAGACTGTAAAAAAGATTCCGCCTCATTACAACTGGAAAGCTCCGCGGGAATAATCTCTTTAAGATAGTTCACCCTTAATGTACCTCGCCGAAACCTATCAAGGTTGTTCTTATGGGTTTTCCCTCAAGGGTCAGAGGACGCTCCCCAGATACAACCGTATGATTTTTCACCCCCAGAGGAATAGATAAAAACGTATCAATCGTGATTTCCGCAGGAGGAGTTCCCGCCTCCGCGCCTTCAAGCAGTACCTTGGTACCAGTCGGACAATCTCCGGGGTCCAGCACTTCCACGCGCTCATGCCCCGCCGGGTCAGTGTCAGACGCGGCTAGAAGCATACCTCGGCTTTCAATACCCCGAAGTTTTGCGGGCTTGAGATTATAGGCCACAATAATCCGTTTTCCTAGAAGCTCTGATTCCGTATAAAACGATACCAAACCGGAAACAATAACCCGCTCTTCCCCGGCAATATCTAGGCTTATGATATAGAGTTTGTCCGCCTTTGGGTGTCGTTCAACCTTGACAATCTGAGCCGTTCTCAGGTCTAGGGTCTGGGCGAAGCCAAGGTCCAGGTCCGGTTCGTCCCTCTTGCGTTCAGCCCGATCCTGCTGGCTCCCGGAATAGCGTTTCCGTAAGGTTTCGGTTTGCTCGTCTTCAATTTTGGTGAAGACAACTTCAAGGTTCATTACCTTGGAAAGCCCTTGTTCCCGCCCTATATCTCCCCAGGATAAGCCGGTTTTCCCAATGGTAAGCCCGAAAAACGAAGCGATTTTCTCAGCAGCCCTCGGCATATACGGGTGAATCATCACGGTTAGATTCCGAATCAAATAACAGAGGTCCCGGATAAGTCTCGCCGCCGCAGGCGGATCCTCCTTGCGTTTCCGCCAGGGTTCGCCCTCTTGAAACGTCTTGTTTGCCAATGAAGAAAGCGCGAAAATTTCCCGAAAAGCGTCCCTGAGTTCAGCCTGCTCAAGTTTTTCCTCAATCTCCACTTCATATTTTCGAACAATCTGCCAAAACCAAGGATCTCCGTTTTCTTGAGGTATGACCCCTTCGTAATAGCGGCTCACAAAAGAAAGGGTACGGTTCACTAGATTTCCGAGATTTCCAATGAGTTCGCCGTTTACCTTTTCCTGAAAATCCTTCCAGGTAAAGAGGGCATCCGCCTTTTCAGGACGATTATAGAAGATGTAGAACCGCCACAAATCAGGACCAATACCGGTTTCCATCACGTCAGTGCCGAATACGCCGATGCCTTTAGACTTGGAAAACTTCCCGCTTTCATAGTTGAGATATTCCGTACTGGACATGTGATGAAGCATAGTCCAAGACTCTCCGGTTCCCAGCAGGCTTGAAGGGAAAATTACCGTATGAAAAGGAATATTATCTTTCCCGATGAACTGAAACAGTTCCACATTATGGGGGTTTTTCCACCAGGTATCAACAAAAGTATGCCAATCTGAGGTTGTTTCAGCCCCCAGATTACCGGTAATCGAGATATAGCCGATAGGCGCGTCAAACCAGACGTAGAACACCTTATTTTCATACCCTGGTTTAGGCACTGGAATCCCCCACTTGAGGTCTCTCGTAATAGCCCGTTCCCGCAGTCCGTCCCGCAGCCAGGCTTGGGTCATCTGAATCGCGTTGTATGCCCAAAAGCCCTTAACCGAGGCTTCTTTAAGCCATGCATCAAGGCGATCCTTGATCTTCGGAAGGTCTATGTAGAGATGGTTCGTTGATTCCGCAACCGGTCTAGCCCCGCAGCGCGCGCATTGAGGCTCTTTGAGGTCTGTAGGATCAAGCAATTTTCCGCAGGCTTCGCACTGATCCCCCCGAGCTTCCGCATACCCGCAATGGGGACAGACTCCCCGGACGTACCGGTCCGCTAGAAAACGCCCGCACTGCCCGCAATAAAGCTGCTCGATAGTCCGCTCAACAATAAACCCTTGAGCGTCCAGTTTTTTGAAAATATCCTGTACAATTTCAGTTTGAATCGGCGTAGAAGTCCGTCCGAATTTATCAAAAGCAATATTAAACCACTGGTAAATTTCCGTGTGTACCCCGTGATACCTGTCGCATAGGTCCTGAGGGCTTATCCCCTCTTCGGCGGCTTTGTTCTCTGTGGCGGTGCCGTATTCATCAGTACCGCACACATAGAGGGCGTCATACCCCCGAAGCCGGCAGAACCGAGCAAAAGCGTCTGCCGACAATACCTGAATGAGATTCCCCAAATGAGGTACGTTATTGACATAAGGAAGCGCAGAGGTAATGAGTCTTTGTTTCATAACTTTTCACTATAGTAAAATAAAACGCCTATTTCAAGGGTTTATCACGCATTAAAAACGATACCCTATACGGAATTTGATAAAACTGTTTTTATGATATTGCCCTAATTCGCCTTGGGTCTTTCCTCCTAAGAAACCAGCGGAACCTTCTATCGACAGGTCCCCCTTAGTCCAGATCAGGGCAGGCAGAATAAAGAAATCCCCGTCTTCAACGCCCCACAGTCCGGTAACTTTGAGTTCCAGTTCGTCCCGAAGGAATTTTTTAGATATGATGCCAGTAAGCCGCGTAGCAGTTGCCTTGGCATCCGCCTCGGCATCATAAGCGATATCGGTTCCGATTTTGTCATAGAGCAGCCGCACCGATTCTACAGCCTGAATATTCAGATTAATTCCCCAGATAATATCTCGGTCAAAACCTAATGACCACGCTATAGAAGGATTATACACCGATCCGTCGCCGCCGGACAGATCACTGGTAATATGCGCCGCAAGTTCAGCCCGCAGGTTGAATCCCGCGATAACCTGGGCGTAGTCAACGCCGATTTGATGATATCTATTGTAAAGGATATTCGGGGTTATACCGTAAGGATTCTGGAAAAACGTATCAATTCCATTAATCGTGACCGCGGGTCTGAAAAAATTTCCGAAAAAATACTGAACCCCGAAATCCGATGAGCCAATGGTTGAAGTAAACCTAAGTCCTGCTTGGGCGTATTCAAGTTTTGCGGTAGCCGGATATAATGAGGCAAGATTCAGGGACCCATAATGCTGCTGTATGGCTGCTATCTTGTCTGGATTGGTTAAATCAGGATGTAATGTTCCGGGGGAGATGTTCGGGACAGCCTGCAATCCCGCGCTGACCGCGTTCTCAATAAGAATGGGATAAGCCGCAATCTGAGACGGGGCCCACCGTCCCGCGTCGGCAAAGCGATGCCCTTCAAACCAAGGTATGAAAACTCCTTCCAGTTTTGTGAAAGACCCGATCCGGTAGGAAGCGTGAATCATGGGACGGGCTAATTTCCGGTCCATCAGATTCGTCATATCCGTAAGGTCTCGGTAATCCAAAGGATTTACCACGTCAAGGGGGCCTAAACTGTCCGCCTTTCCCCAGGTAAGTTTCCGCAAGCCCCCGGTAATACTGAGGCTGCCGAAATACGCCTGTAGGTACGCTTCATTTATGACAACCGGCGATGCAGAACCATCAAATACCGGCGCCAGCTTCAGGTTTATCACAGCGTCAGCATTGAACGCTGAAGCGGCGAAATTGAGTTTTCCTCTGAAAACATCTCCCAAGGAGGTTTCCTTGATTTTAGAACCTGAAGAAAAATCGTCGATATATCCTAGTAATTGGGCTGCGGCTTCACCAGAGATTTTTACCGAAGGGTTCGCCCCGGCGGAAGAGGCGGAATCCGAAGAAGGATCGCTTTCAGTCTCGGAAAAGCCGAACCCGAACCCGTCCTGTCCAGACAAGGGAAGGAGGGTGTTAAAAACGCCGAATAATACGGAAATCAGGGCAAATTTTTTCATGAAGGTCTCCCGGTCTCCAGAAACGCGGTGGTAAAGACCCCTTCCGGGATAGGATCGTCATATTTAATAATATCCACATAGATAGTCGTAAAGGTCCCGGTATTCAGGGTTGTCATTTTGGTTATTGTCGGCGTAAGCCGTCCCTGAACCTCTTTGAGTTCAAGGGTTTCCAGCATCTTAACCATTGCGCCTCGTTTATCAAACAGTTCAACTTTATGATTTACAAAACTGGACTTGTCTATCCATTGTATCATTTTAGAATACTGGTACGAGTTGTCTTTAGGAACCGATTCAATCACATAACAGGATTTTCCATTCAAAGAATCTTCCCGCAGCAGCCTATGGGTATCAAGATTCACATTCCGATCCATAGAAGATATGTCGTCATAGGACATATCGGTTCCCATAAAACTTCCTGAACCTTCAGAAGCGGCTATTCGGCGCACTTTGCCCAAAGAAGGAAGAAAAATCCATCGATCCGAAGGACTTCCGGAATTTTCCATCGTGAGAAACCGAGTTCCCGATACAGTTGAGGGACTCTGGAACACGATGATAGTGCGGCTTCCTTTGGGACCGTCTTTTTCATATTGATCTACCACCCGTTCAGAGGCGGCGCCGCCTTTAGCGGTGATTACCATTCGGGAACGAGTAGAAACCGTATCCGCTTTTATGCGGTTTCGGGAAGATGACACGATAGCTCCCGCGTCCTGAGCGTTGAGATGATCTGAAAAAATGATAAGCCCCCCGATTAATACAAGGGAACAGAAAACATTTTTTTTCTTATTCTCCATGATTTATAACTCCTTAATATATAATATACATAATTTTTCCTATTCCGTCTGTATATGAGACTAGATCCCTTTCTGGTTATCCCGCAGCCCTGACTTGCCGCCCCAAATCCTGCCATTTACACTAAAATTTATAAAAATCGCGGCAAAAGTTAGAAAATCCACGGCGAATTTCAGGAAATCCGTCTTTCAATGTAAAAAACATGAACAGATATCCGCTGTTAAGCCAGCAAAGTTTTCTCTGTTTACGATGTTTGGGCGAGCATAAAAGGGCTTTGCACAGCAAAGACCGCCCGCCCAAATGTGCCGCAATGAGGCGTGGGAAGGAGCGCAGCGACTGACCTAGCCGAATGGAGGCCAAGCCGCCTACTGGCGGCGCGGCGTAAACAGCCGGAACGTTATACGAAACTTTTTGCACCCTGTTATGCAAAACCTTGCAAGCGGGGTATACTATGAAAGACGTAACAAAAATCTAAAATGGTTCGGGCATGGCGGTATTCGTGCCGCTGCTTCGTAAGATAAGTAATTTTATAACGGGGAAATGTATGGAATATTCAAAAAATGGTAAAATCAGGCAAGAAATTGGTAAGGTTGTGTCTAACGGTTTCCAGCACCCGCTGATATTTTATACAACAAACTTTAGATTCCTATGACCCAAGAACCGGCGCAAGCATTGCGCGATCAACCAGAAGATATACTATTCCGGTTGGGCTCAGGCAGTTGTTGCTGTTTCCGATATGTCCGACACGGTACACAGACCTTTTTCATTTAACGGTACTCGAAGAAGGTCAAAATATTATCCGTTTTATACTTGACGGCACACTGTATCAAATCAGAACTGATGACAAATTGATATTAGAGACGCCTTTTCCCGGTAATTGCCCCAACCGCAAGCAGCCGCTCCCTGTCCCGGTGCGGCGGTTCCCCAAATTGCCGCTTGTATTCGCGGTTAAA
>JAITHD010000148.1 GCA_031280155.1 Treponema sp.
GCAACGCATTGCGATTACGTTATGGAAAGGAGCAAAGGTCATGCAGAACAGATTATCTCTTGATGAGCTGCATCAGAACTACGTCTTAGGAGTTCTAAACAAAAAAGAGTTTGAAGGACTTATCTTTAAGCATATTCTCGCAAATTATCAGCAGTTTTATCTTCCTGATTGGAGCAAAGATAAATGCATAGATTATCTTTGCGGCTTGTATCCGCGCCTAACCTTGGCAATAGACGCCTATAAAAACGTAGGCGCTTCCTTTGAACGCTATATTAAATCAAAACTCTATTGGTTTGTTAAGGAGCGCCGCAGCCGGGAATCAGACCATCTTGTTACGGAATACGCCTGTTGGGAAGCCTGGTCTGCGGACAAAGACTCCTTTATGGACCCTGTTGAACCGGAATACCAAGACCTTTGGGCTATGAGAACCGTTGTTTCTAATCCCCGGCAGATTCTTATTCTTCTTTTGAAATCCTATTTTTTTGTGTCCGATGAGTTTGCCTGCCGGATTGCTCCATTTATCGGGGTTCAGCCGGAAAAACTGATAGAATTACTCGACGAACTGCGGAGCCGGCGGTTTGACCGGGACCAAGAAATCAGGAAATTCCGGGAACGGCTTCATAGTCAATATTACCGGTGCATTGCCTATGAACGCCGATTAAAAGCAAGGTCTGAAGATTCGGCGCATCATCAGCGAATGAAAGGTCAGCTAAAGCGGGCGCGGGAACGGTATATTTCCATGAAAAAACGCTATGCTGGAGTTAATGTAGATGCGACAAACCGGCAGATAGCCGAGGTTTTGGGAATTCCGAAAGGAACGGTTGACTCAAATCTGTACGCGGTAAAACAAAAGATAAAACCGCAACCTCAAAACCCGTAACGGGTCATATAAAATATGACAAATATATATAATAATAGAACATATTTACGTCGGGCTGTTCCGGTCTCTCCGCCGCTTCCCTTTCAGACACCTGGGGAAGAAATAGCGAATGCGGTATTGCATGGACTGGGAGTTTTGTTAGGTGTTGTGGGCTTGGCGGCGCTGACGCTTCGAGGCGGGGGGTATCTGAAGGGGGCTGAGGAAAATCTCTTGGATGCCGCAGCCTATAGGGTTTTTATGGTTACTATGATAGCAATGTTTCTGAGCTCCGCGCTTTATCATGGAATCCAGCATGAAAAAGCAAAACGGGTGTTGCGGATCCTCGATCATGCGGGAATATATCTCTTCATAGCGGGAACATATACTCCGTTCTGTCTGCTTGGACTGAAAGGGGTTTGGGGCTGGGTGTGTTTTGGTATTGAATGGTTTTTGGCGATTACCGGTATAATCTTGTATACAATTAACTGCGGTTTTTTAAAAAAAGTTGAACTATGGGTATATCTTTTAATGGGCTGGGCTATAGTGATAAGCTGGTTTCGTCTTGTTCAGGAGATTCCTCTTTCAAGCGTTGTTTTGCTTGTTGCCGGAGGCGTCGCTTATACGCTGGGAACTATCTGGTACGCCAAACCGACCCGACGAGGGTCTCATGTGATCTGGCATGGTTTTGTTCTTGCAGGCGCTATCGGGCATTGGTGGTCAATCTGGTTTATCAAAAATCCCGTGTAAGCCCTCTTTATCTTTAGGCTGGGACAGACGACTCCAGCTCAAGCGCATTCCTGCTCTACAGAGAAGGATGTTCAAACAGTTGACATCTCCATACATAAAGGCTGGGAATAGGCGCTTTTGGTAATTTGCCGTTCAACCCCTTGCAGAAGGGTCTAAAGTAGTTTATAAAATTAAGAGGGTATAAGGAACTAAAAAATATATGAAGGTAGTTGTTATCGGCGCTCAATGGGGTGATGAAGGAAAAGGTAAAATCGTTGATTATTTGGCAAAAGAAGCTCAAATAATAGTCCGTTTTTCTGGAGGGGCTAATGCGGGACATACCATTGTCATTGGGAATGAAGAATATGCCTTGCATCTTATTCCATCAGGGATTCTTTATTCTGATAAGATGGTTATTCTGGGAGCGGGTATGGTCATTGATCCGGTTGCTTTGTTCAGTGAATTGGCTATGCTTCAAGAGCGGGGAATTGATACCGTCGGCAGAGTGTTTATTTCTGATCGGGCCCATATCGTGCTTCCCCGATATATACAGATTGACAAGGAACGGGACGCAGCCCGAAAAAAACCTATTGGTACTACCGGACGGGGTATCGGCATCACCTATTCCATGAAAAGCGACCGAGACGGAATCAGAATTGCTGATCTTGCATGGAAAGATAAACTGGATGAACTGGATAAAACAGATCGGGAATTCCTTGCCCCCTATATTGATAAGCTCCAAAGTATGGCTATTGACCTGTCTACCTATCTTATATACCGCAAGAATTCACAGATTCTCTTTGAAGGCGCTCAAGGCACCTTGTTAGACCTTGATTTGGGGACCTATCCTTTTGTATCCAGCGGGGTATCCTGTGCGGCAGGCGCTGCAATCGGCGGCTGCGTAGGTCCTCGGGCCCTGGATAAGGTGTTGGGAGTTTTTAAAGCCTATTCTACCAGAGTTGGGAACGGTCCTTTTCCAAGTGAGTTTGATCCTGATTCAGAAGATGATCTGTGCCGCTTTGTCCGAGACACTGGACGGGAATACGGCGTTACCACAGGCCGTCCCCGGCGTTGCGGATATTTGGACTTAGTAGCCCTTCGCTACGCGTGCCTGACCAATTCCATTGATTCCCTTGTAATGACCCATCTGGATGTGTATGATACGCTGGATGAAATAAAAGCCTGTATTGCTTATCGTATTGGCGACACTATGGTAGAAAATTTCCCCGCATCCATTGAAGCTCTAAACAGAGCTAAACCGGTACTCCGCAGCTTTCCGGGGTGGAAAAAATCCCTGTCTAACGCCCTCACATATGAAGAATTTCCCCTAGCCGCTATGGAATACATCGGATTCATCGAGCGTTTCTGTGAAACCCCTATCGATATTGTATCGGTAGGTTATGATCGTAAGGAAACCATTATTAGAAAAAGCCCTTGGACAAAGTTATAGCGGATTTTTAAAACCGATTCATTGTCCGCTCCGGACCGTTAAATACTGCTTGAGACTGATCTTCCAATCGGGAATTGTGAGGGCGAGGGTTCTTTTAATCTTCGACGTATCCAACACTGAATAGGCGGGACGGACCGCTTTGGTCGGATACTCTGAGGTAGCACAGGGACGAATCGTACAATCCCGTTTGAGGACCCTCAGTTCTCTGCCTAATCTAAAAATCTCCGCAGCAAAATCATACCAGGTAATGCCTCCTTCATTCGTATAATGATAGATCCCCGGAGAAATCGCGCCTCCAGCGTCAACGGTTTTTGTCAAGGTATGAATCACCGCTGCCAAATCATGGGCGTACGTTGGACTGCCCCGCTGATCATGAACTACCGAAACGCTATCCCGCTCATTCATCAAACGCAGCATAGTGTTGACAAAATTCTTGCCGTATTGTCCATACAACCAAGAAGTCCTGATAATAAACCCATTACGTTTGAGGACCCCCTGCTCGCCGTCTCGCTTAGTCTGTCCATAAACCCCTATCGGATCGGTAGGGTCCTCTTCCCGGTACGGCGTGGTATGAGCGCCGCTAAAAACATAGTCTGTTGATATGTGCAGCATCTTTGCGCCTGAGGTCTGAGCGAAAGCGGCTATATTATCTGGTCCGTCCACATTCAGCTTGCGGCACAGGGCTTTGTCGTCTTCCGCGTTATCCACTGCGGTATACCCGGCGCAGTTTATTACCCAGTCAAAAGGCTGCCTCTGCTTTACAAGCGTTTCGGGTTTGGTAATATCCACCTCCTTATCGGTTCCGATATAGGCTATACCCTCGGCGCCAAACAGATGGGACAGTTCCTGTCCAAGCATACCTTGATTTCCGATTATCCAGTACATGATACGAACTCCGGTAATTTTTTATCTTTTTCAGAAAGCATATAATCTATCCCCAGTTTGGGCCACCCAATATTAATGGTACAATCATTCCAGATAATGCCTCCTTCATCTTCAGGGTGATAGAAGTCAGTACATTTGTACGCAAAAAGCGCTGATTCGCTTAACACGAGAAACCCATGAGCAAAGCCTTGAGGAATATAAAACTGATTGCGCCTCTCGCCGCTCAGGACCAGCCCATGCCATTTGCCCCGGGTCTGGGAATTCAGGCGGATATCAACGGCTACGTCAAAGACCTCTCCTTCAATAACCCGCACCAGCTTGCCTTGGGGGTGTTGTTTTTGAAAATGCAGTCCCCGCAGCACTCCTTTTACCGACCGGGATTGGTTATCCTGGACAAACCGCATTCCTAAGCCCGCGGCAGAAAAATCCCGTTCCGAGTAGACTTCAAAAAAATAACCTCGATTATCTCCAAAAATCTGCGGGGTAATCTCGTACAGTCCTTCAATTGGACAAGGGGTAAACTGAAACGCCATTTATATACCCCCCACAAACCGTAAATACGCGCCGTATTCAGTGGCGTAGGATTGAGCCAAAACCAACAACTCTTCCTGAGAAATCCACCCATTATTATAGGCGATTTCTTCGATACAGGACACATACATGCCTTGGCGTTTCTGAATCGTCGCAATAAAGTTAGAGGCTTCAAGCAAGCCGTCATAAGTGCCGGTATCCAGCCACGCCATACCCCGCCCCAGGAGTTCAACCGTCAACGCCCCTTTTTCCAGAAATGCAATATTAACTGTAGTGATTTCGATTTCTCCCCGGGCAGAAGGTTTTATCTGTTTTGCAATTTCAACAACCGTATTATCGTAAAAATATAAGCCCGGTACCGCATAGTGGGATTTAGGCTGTTTCGGCTTTTCTTCTATTGAAAGGGCTTTTCCATCAGCGTCAATTTCTACAACCCCGTACGCGGAAGGGTCTTTCACATAGTACCCGAAAATCGTAGCTCCTCCAGCTTGTTCGGTCCGGGCAACAGCGTGTTTCAGGGTTCCGCTGAAACCTCTCCCATAAAAAATATTATCTCCTAAAACCAGCGCGCAAGCGGACTGTCCGATGAACCGTTCACCCACAATAAACGCGTCCGCAAGTCCTCTTGGAGAGTCCTGAACCATATAGTCAAAGGTCATACCCAGCCATGCGCCGCCGCCGAATAACTCCTTAAACAGGGAAATATCCCGGGGCGTAGAGATAATCAAGACCTCCCGGATGCCTGCCAGCATCAGCACTGACAGGGGATAGTACACCATCGGCTTATCGTACAGCGGCAACGCCTGTTTCGAGAGCGCTTTGGTAAGGGGATAGAGCCGTGTACCGGAACCGCCGGCAAGTATAATGCCTTTCATAGTTCTAGTATAAAAGATGTACCGCAGTAAGACAAGGGGTAAAATACTCCCTTATCGAATATTACACCCTCTGTAATTGATATACAAGAAAGTGTTCCAAAATGAGCGCTGCACTTTTTAGAGAAACAGCAGATTCTCCGAAAGCCTCGACTCGCCCGGGG
>JAITHD010000154.1 GCA_031280155.1 Treponema sp.
AACTGTCTTACAGAGCGTCTTTCTTTCATTTGCCTTAATAAAATTTCCTTATCAACCCTGAGATTAGTAATATCCTCCGGTTCTTCAAATCCCGTAACTGATATAGCATTTTTTGGGCAAATTGCTACGCAATGCGCGCATTTTATACAATCCCGTATTTTAATCTCAGCACCCGCATCACCTAAAACGATTACTCCGCCGGGGCAATCCCTCACACAAAGTCCGCATTTTACGCATTTTGATTTATTTATTATGACTTCATGAGCTTTCCTAATATTTTCTCCCTGTTTTTCCTTTTTCATTTCTCCAGCCTCCTAATAGTATTATACACGAAATACTCATTTTGTCAAAAGGGTATTACCATACTCTTCTAAAAATATTTTATACCATTTTTATTTTTACGTCAAGTGTTTTTTCCTATTTTTCCAAAAAATTCAAAACCCATTTCGCCTAACAGGTCTGTTTATGCTGCGCCCCCTACGGCGGCTTGTCCTCCATTGTAGTATTTAATAATCAGATGACCCCTATTCTGAATACCGGTGATATAGCCATATTTGAAGTTACTGAATGGGGGAATAACGGCATATATGTGTATCGTATGGATAATGAGTTACATATATCCCTGCCAGTTCCGACTTTCGAGGCTATTTTCCGGCTTCCGTGCAATTCCGTTTTTAAATGATCCCCTATAACGGACTTTTATCCGGTACCCCAGAACTAGACCGCTCGTGGTTTAGCGCAAGGCAGGAGCGGATGTTTACCTCAGAATCTTGCCGCTGATGTATCCTATTCCTTCCATTTTTTATGGGTGTTGTAGTTAAGGCTTGCGGTGTCCTGTACCAACGGATGGTTTCTGCTTTCTGTCATGAGCCGCTCTGTCTGTTCCCGGCGGGCCCGCAGGGTTAGTTTCCCAGTCCAGGGGTTCGCTGCCCAGCATCCGGTAGATTGCTTTGGCCTCAGTCCGGTTCCCGCGGCAAAACCAGATTGATTTATCCGGCTGCCGGGGGACAGGGTTTCGTTTGTATGAACCGCCGCTCAAGCCGCTTAGAATTGAAATCCAGTCCCGTAAACTCTGTTCCCATCTGTAATCCCGTCTTTCCCGCTATTTCCCCTCCCAGCGTGTTGACTGTTACCGGATTATAGCAGATTTGCAAAAATTGTGGGTTAAGTTTAGTCTTTAGGGTGGGGATATAAGGCGGTACAGCGGCAAAGAATAGGTTGAAAACCCATTTGACATTTAGGCAAAGACTATGTGATAATAAATGTGTTGAAAGACCTACCCACGCAACATGGGGAAGTAACGTCTGTGGACATGAAAGCTCTGGTTCTCGGTAACGGGAGTGAAACTGGTGTGGAAAAACCAAATTTTTCCCTATTTATGGAAAAAATGGAAAGAAGCAGAAATCTTGAGGAGTAAGTCTTGAAAGAGACCTAAGCCTCAAGCCCCTGTCTTTAGGCGGGGGTAGCTGACGGAGGATTATATGGCAGAGGAAGCGTTTGTTGTTTGGGAAGATCGGTATGCGATAGGGATTCCAATAGTTGATGAGCAGCACAAGGAACTGCTCAAGCTGACTAATGATCTCTATCAAGCATGCCGCCAGGGCGATGAAAAAGCACGGGAACGTTTCAAAGACGCAATCCGCAGTACTGTGGATTACGTCAAGTTCCATTTTTCTGCGGAAGAAAAAATCATTGAAGGGGTTAGATATCCAAAAATCGCGGCGCATAAACAGGAACATGCAGGTTTTGTCAGAGAAGTTCTGGAAGAAGTCAAAAAATTTGAAAGCGGAAAAACTTTTGTGCCGAATGCCTTTGTCCGGTTTCTGCGGGATTGGATTTTAACCCATATTGCGGTATCTGATAAAGAGTACGCTGAATATATTCTCCGGCTTAAAAAAGAGGGAAACCTCAATCCGGGAGTAGGACTATAACCGGTTAAGGTAATGATATGCGGGAGTTTAGCAAAGGCTATAAAATAGCGTTAGACCACGGAGGATATGCGGAGGTTATACGAAAAATCGGGAGCGGCGGGCAGGGCATCGTATATGAAGTTACCCTGCATAATAAACGGTATGCCCTTAAATGGTATACCTGTAAGTTAAAAAACCAAGAGGCTTTTCGGGAAAATCTGGGATCTAATATTGAGATGGGGTCGCCGGATGATAAATTTTTGTGGCCTAAGTATCTCACTATCGAAGAAGAGGGGAGTTTTGGGTATGTTATGGACCTGCGTCCTCCTGAGTTTTCTGATTTTTCAGATATCTTAAATAATACCGTAAAATTTCCTTCTGCTGAAATAATGATCAAATCAGGCTTGAATATCGTGAATGGGTTCCGGGGCTTGCACCGGAAGGGCAGGAGTTATCAAGACCTGAATGACGGCAATTTTTTTATTAATGTCGCCGTTGGGGATGTACTGATCTGTGATAATGATAATGTTACCCCAGGAGATCAGAAAAACAGCGGCGATGTTGGGGGAAAGCCCGGATATATGGCGCCGGAAGTGTTTAGAGGAGATTCCCACCCCAATTCTTTAACTGATTTTCATTCTTTGGCGGTGATTCTGTTTAAGCTGTTTCTTAGGCATGATCCGCTCTGGGGCGCCGCTCATGAATATACTCCCTGCATCACTGAAGAACGGGAAATGGAGTTGTACGGTACTCATCCGGTGTTTATTTTTGATCCTAATGATACATCTAACCGTCCGGTATCCGGGGTGCATCCGAATCCTATTAATCTGTGGCCGCGGTATCCCGCGTTTTTTCAGGACGCTTTTATTGAATCTTTTGTCAAAGGCATGAAAGAGCCTAACGCCCGGCTCCCGGCAAATGAATGGCAAAAGATATTAATCCGGCTTCGAGACGAAGCAATCTCCTGTCCTTTCTGCAAACGAGACTGGCCTATCAATAAACTCAGTCAAAACAGCCCCATCCTCTGCCCCTGCGGGCGTACCTATAGTATACCCCTGCGCTTGCAGGTAGGAAAATATCGGGTTCCCCTGTTTCCGGGAAAAAAACTCTATGCTTGTCATACCGTAGACGATAGCGATGATTATAATACCCTTACTGGTGAAGTTATTATGAATAAAAACAATCCCGGTTTGTGGGGAATCAAAAACCTCTCTCAAGAGACGTGGGAAATGATAACCCCCGGAGGAGAGCGTAAAGTAATTGCTCCCGGCTCTGTAGTGCCTATCGGTATGGGAATATCGGTTATGTTCAAAGAACTTATCGGTAAAATTGTCTAATCTAGTTCATAATGATAGTAAATGATGGATCATCTAAGGAAGGTAATAATATATGAGTGATGAGATGTTCGGTGACGTACAGGGCATTGTACGCAGACAGATGGTGTTATTTCTTTTGATTGATACTTCCGGCAGTATGGAAGGGGAAAAGATCGGCATTGTGAATAATACTATCCGGGAAGTGCTGCCTGAACTGCGGGGCATCGGCGGGGCGGATGTAGATTTAAAGATTGCAGCCCTTGCCTTCTCTACTGGTTGTAAATGGCTTCACCCCGAGCCGGTGTCGGTGGATACGTTTCAGTGGAATAATATGGAAGCCGATGGAGTAACCGATTTAGGAGCCGCCCTGAAAGAACTGAATGTGAAAATGTCTAAAGATATGTTTTTAAAAGCTCCTTCCGCCTCGGTAGCGCCGGCGATTTTTCTTTTATCCGATGGACAGCCCACAGACGATTATGACGGCGGACTTGAAGTCTTGAGAAAAAATAATTGGTATAAGTATGCAATTCGGGTTGCCCTTGCCATTGGCGGAGATGACGCTGATAAAGAGGCTTTGGCAAAGTTTACCGGCAACAAGGAAGCGGTCATTACGGTGCATACCCCGGAAGCGTTGCGAAAATGGATACGATTTATTACGGTGACGTCTACTCAGATAGGAACCAAAAGTCAGCCTCTACAGGACGGGCAGATAGAAACCAAACAAACCCAGATGACCGAAGCGATCCAGCAGCAGCTTGATCCTGATATGATTGATTCGACTTCCACCGATGGAGGTACATGGTAACAAACAATGTTTACAGGATTTAAAGCGATTGCCCCGGGTTTCAGTCATAAAGACATGAGTTTTTGTCAAGATGCGGTGGATGTGATCTTACTGGGCGACGAAAAAAGGATCGGCATAGCATTAGTCGCGGATGGTCACGGCAGTAAACGGCACTTTAGAAGCGATCAAGGCGCTAAACTTGCGGTTAAAGTAGCAAAGGAAGCTATTACTCAGTTCATTGAGATAACCGAGCGGAAACACGTTGTCTTTTGGGACAAGCATACCAGAGGCAATCCAAAAAAGATCGATGAAACCCTCAAACAGCTTGAAAGCAATATTATTTACTGCTGGCGTGAAGCGGTCCTGCAAAATATTAAAATAAACCCTTTTACCAAAGAAGAACGCAGTATTTGTACTGAAAATAATATTGATACTGAAAATGAAAATGATCTGGTAGCTATATATGGTTCTACCCTGTTAGGGGCAGTGATTACCGAGCAATTTTGGTTTGCTA
Organism: Treponema sp.; assembly: GCA_031280155.1. Taxonomy (GTDB): domain Bacteria; phylum Spirochaetota; class Spirochaetia; order Treponematales; family Breznakiellaceae; genus JAITHW01. Next base: position 4,525 of record JAITHD010000154.1, read on the forward strand.
TACAGATTGGGGACGGCGCCTGCGTAGTGATTACCGACCAGGGGAAAGCGGAGGTTGGAATGCCTGAAGACAGGCGTCTTGAGTTCGGGCGTACTACTTCTCTGTGCAATACTGACGCTTTAGAGAGTTTTAGGTATAATTTTGGTAATCACATTGTAGGAATTACGGTAGCAAGCGACGGAGTGACGGATTCGTTCATTCCTGATAAGTATACTGATTTTAATATGCAGCTGCTCAAAAAATTTGTCGCCTATCCTGACCTAGCGGAGCGGCATTTGCAGCAGTTTTTACCGAAATTATCTGAACGGGGCAGCAATGACGATGTTTCTCTGGCGGGTATTTTTAATCTTGCCCAGGGAAAGCATATACTTAACGCTTTGCAAGCGGAAGAGCCGAGCGGGGATCCTACTGAATATGGCGATTATTGTACTCCCGATACAGTCGGCTGAGACTATGTACAAGAAAAGGAGCGTACCTTCGTATGGAGGCAACGGTTATTTTATGTAAATGCTCAAAACAGCATACCTTTGGAATTCGTTTAGAAAAGCGTAATAATGATTGGTATAGAACTTGGGCGTTTAAGATAGATGAGAAACGGGCAAAACGAGAAGGTTTTGATAAAGTTATTATAAAAGGAAGCATGGCAAATGATCCTGACTATCCGGGCTGTCCCTATTGCGGGGGGCAGGGTTTTTTTCAATGCGATTGCGGTAAGGTGAACTGTTTCAAAGGGAATGAAGAAGGCAATAAATGGGAAGTTACCTGTAATTGGTGCGGGAAACGGCTTACAGTTGTACGGGCAAACAGTTTTGAAATGAAAGGAGGAGGCTTGTGACGCTCCCAGGGCATCAATATCCATGCGTTTTTGGTATAATGAAGGATACCCGCAGACGATAGATGGATGTCTATTTTTTCACACACTTGGAGGGAAAGATCGGTTCCGGCTTCTTGATATAGCGGCTCCGCAAAGGGAGATGTACTGATCCAAAAACCTTTATGCTGTACGGGTATCAGCATATCCGTCCGAGGCAATGGTACGATCCGCCGCCGGTCAAAACCGGAGCGGGCTGTTTTTAAGGCTATGGCTTTCCAGTCCGCAGACCAGGGGTCCTGGCGAAGGGTCTCGTTGATATCATTGCTTTCTAATAATTCTCGGAACCGAATCCAATTGAAGTAATAGGGATATCGATTAGTCTCGCTTCCTTGAGCAGCCAATTCCAGATACAACGTTGCATCGATGCCTCCTCGCCAGGTCAGACGGATCTGGTCTCCCTCAAGATCAAAGGGAAAGAGCGCCCCTGCGGGGCGCATAATATCTGGCGGTATGTTTCGGGTAGTCCAAAACGGATAGGCAATAACCGGATTGGTCCATTCTTCTAAAACTTGGATAGCAGGAGACTGATTCTCCTCAACCTCTAAGGTTTTCTTGGTTCCTGCCGGACTTATCCATACAAGAAGCCATCGGGGAGACCCAAGGATATCCCGCCAAGCCTCTGGTATCTGAGGTAATTCAACCTGATATGAAGGAGCGAATACTTCGCTTTCACAGGCGCTTAGAAAGAAAATGTAAAAAAACTGCAAAATAAGTATATGTTTTACAATTATATATTTCATATCTTCTATAAGACGTAATAAGAATCGTTTGATTTAATCAAGGTCTTAATAAATTTAAGATTTACCTGTTAAATACTTGACAAATGATACATAAATAAGCATATTATAAAGTATGGTGGATGTAGCTCAGTGGTAGAGTTCCAGATTGTGGATCTGGCTGTCGCGGGTTCAAACCCCGTCATCCACCCCTATCTGTGGCTTTATAAAATTCGGCGTTTTACCATCCTAACTGCTGAATAGTTAATACTGCGGCGTGTTTTAATTCCCCAATAGAAGAGCGCTTGAGAATGGTCAGACGGAATATAGCTGATTCAATCAGTCCATACAATAAGTCGTCAACGGTTCTTACATTAATTGGGCGGATCTCTCCTGCTCGAATTCCTTCAATTACCATAGTAGCTAAAATATGCCGGAGCCTGATAGTCCGGCGACGGACTATCGTATCAGGAGAGGCGGCGCGTTTAGTAAGATAGTGCAGATAATCCAGTATTACCCCAAGCAGGCGGCGGTTCTCTTCCAACCGGTCAATAATAACCGAAAGCACCTTGGTGAGTTTATCAATATTATTTAAAGAAGCGTCTTCTCGAACTTTTACTATATCTTCCTCTACCGTTCCCATAAGCTGTTTGATACTATAATTAAACATTTCTTTTTTATTTTTAAAATAAATATACAATGTTGTCCGGGTAATACCGCAACGGTCTGCAATTTTTTGAAAGGTTGCGTTTTCAAATCCTTCAGATATAAAAATATCTAAAGCGTGTTCTAAAATTTCCCGCCGCCGTTTATCATGAGCTACTATTATAGACATTGGTTATCCTTTGTGTATTCATGTTATATATTTTCGTATTGAAAAAAATAAGACTGGATCGCCCCATTGGTTATTTCCCGACAAGAACTCGCTTTTTTTCCAAAAAAAGACTCAAAACCGGGATGATCCGTAATAAGTCCTAATTTCCAGCCCGGAAAATTTCGGGTAAGGCGCTCCATTGTGCGGTAGGTGGTTTCCGCTGATTCAATCGTGCCGAGCCGCTTACCATAAGGCGGGTTAGTGATGATAACCCCCTCTTTGTCAGGCGCCTTAGCGTCCCGTAAAGAAAGGACCTTGAAATCAGGCAGCCAGGGTAAACGCTCCTGCAAGAGAATCCCCCGTTCAGAGATGCTCCTGCCTTGGGCTAATTCATAGGCCCGTTCCGCATTAGACCCGGCTAGGGCTACCGCTCTGGAATCTTCGTCGCTTCCATAGATTCGTATGGTTCGAGAAAAATCAACCTTTTTAAAAAGTTCTTTTCGTACTTCCTGTTCTATTTCTTGGTTTCCAATCAAGAAATCAGACAACGCAAAACCTCTGCCCAGTCCGGGGGCCATATCCCAAGCATACATGGCGGCTTCAATCCCGATTGTACCTGAACCGCAGAAGGGATCGTACAAGAGAAACTTCCGCCGCCAGTCGGCAAGGAGCAGCATTGCTGCGGCAGTCGTCTCTCGAAGGGGGGCGACGCCTCCTTCACGACGATATCCCCGTTTGAATAGGGGTTCTCCAGAAATATCCAGCAGTAGTGAGACCTGATCTTTTTCAATATATACCCGCAGTTCAGCGCTCTTTCCATAAGCGGGAACCCGGGAAAACCGGTACTGCTTGCAAAGCCGATCCGCAACCGCTTTGTGGACCATTCCTTGTACGCTGGCAGCCGCGTGCAGTCGGGAACGATTGGTTCTAACCTTGCTGATCCGCAGTCCCATGCCTTTGGGAATCAGGGTTTCCCAAGATACGGCGCTTGTTTTTGCAAATAGTGCGTCAAAATCTTCCGCCAGAAAGCGCGCGGCCTCTAAAAACACTCGATCTGCCGCCCGCAATCCCATAAGAGAGCGGTAAAGACCGGCAAGGTCTGTCTGAAACCGGGCTTTCCCAAAGCCCGTACCCAGTACCGCAAGCCCAAGTTTCTTTAATTCTAGGGATACTGCTTTTTCCGCGCCTCCAGCGCAGAGGGCTACGGCGGTTATCTTATCTTCTATACTCATATTTCCAGATTTCTTTTGTATTTTGGATTTTTACCCTTGACATAAATATCTTTTCTGAAATATAACAAATAAATATAGATACGTCTATTTATATAGAATTCTATAATAAGCAAAATTAGATCATAAGGATTAATAATGGGTTTTTTTGATTTTTTGTTTGGAGGCAATGATCCTGCATCAAAAAAAAAGAGAGCTGTAAAACTGATTGCTAAAGAGATTAATCAAAATAAGCATCGTAAATTCTATAAAAGCAGCTCAAGCGAGATTACCCCTGTAGCAGGAATTTTTTTTTATGATATCTATAAAACCATTTCCGCAGCCCAGAGTTTTATGAAAAACGCCGCTAAATCAGCTATACTCAAACAGCTCATCATTGAACATTTTATGAGCAAAGAGCTGCGGGAGATCTATGACCGTCTTTCTCCTGAGTCTATTCAAGACCGAGGCAAAACTTTGTCCCCTAAAGAGTTGTCTCAACAATTACAGGAAGATTTGACTACGTTTTCATCCGCTTTCAGCATAAACGAAATGAATACCATAGATCGGTGTTATAATCTTATCATAGGGTTCACTAATTTTGTGAGCTTTGATTTCTTCTCGTTTTTAAAAAAGATAGATTCCCGGATTCGGGAACGGGAATTCTCGGTTCCGCCTCAATTTAGGTATGTAAACGGGAAATATCTGATTGACAATATTAAAGATTTTCTGTATATCCCTCCTTTTGAAGCGTCCAGCGACGAATGGAAGATTGTTTTTGAGATATTAAAGAAATACAAGTCCGGCACGACAGTAATTGATTCGAATCAATGGAAAAAACTGCTTGTTACCCTGCAAGATATAAACCGGTCAGGTATTTTTGTGCTTATAGTTCGGCATATTGAGGAGGACCCAAACTGGTCAAGGAATTGTGAGATAAGGGATGAATATATTGTAGATGCCTTTATGAAAACCAAAAAAAATGAAGTCCAATCCAATATTGACAAGATCATTAACGATAAACGATCTGGTAAACGAGACGCTTTGGCAAAAAAGCTCTTTGGTTCACCTGATATCACACGCTTACAGTATTATACCAATACTTACAATGAAGTCTTTACCAAAAAAGATTTGGAGGGCTTTGCATTTATAGCGCCTCTTAATTACCTTAAAGGCTTCTTGGTTGATTACCATGACGTCCGAGAGGTATGCGATATATTCCTTATCCGAGGACAATGGGTGTCTCAGGATTTATCTCGCCAAATCTCTCAAGGGCTGTATGAAATCACAGAAATTTCCGAACAGTTGACGGCTTTTGACGAGACCTTGTCAGATAACGGCACTAACAGCACTAAATTGAAAAATCATATTAGTAAATCTAAGATGGACAAAGGGCAGATAACCCATCTTAAAGTTACTCTCAGCATTATTAATAATGAAGCCAAAGAAATGCTTAATCGGGCGGTTGATTCCTTTAGTTTGGTAGGGTCTTACCTCAAAGATCTGAGCTTAGATTTCGGCAAGAGTCAGTCAAAACTATTAGTAAACTGGAAAGAAATCGAATCGGTTTCAGAACATCCTATTGCACAACGGTTGGAAAACAGTTACAAAGTAATTGAAGATTTTGTGATTTTGCTACAGCTTTTTGCCACAGAAGAGGAGGCGTAAAACTTTAAACAAAGCGGTTAGGCGGTCTTCATCCAAGTTAATTCGTGCTTATTATGGTAAAGATGTACAATACGGCTGTTCGGAATTGCCGCAAATCGTCGGACCGTTTCCATATCTGGGGTTCCCTGCATCTTCAGCGTACAGATAAAGTTTCGGCATATTCCCGCATCCAGCCATCGGCTTATCCATTCATAGAGTTTTGAGGGATAACAGATAACGTCGCAACAAAGCCAATCAAGAGGACCTATGGTCTCAGGCTTGAGGGTAAAAGCATCGTGTTTTATAAAGCTAACCCTGGGCATAGTAAGAATTCGCTCCTCTAACAAAGCCCGATCAACGGCGATCACCTCCGGTCCTAACCGCGCCAATGCCCATGTCCATCCTCCTGGGCTTGCCCCTGCGTCCAGACAGCGTTCTCCCGGTTGAGGGTGTGTACGGCACCGTACCAAGGCTTCCCAGAGTTTGAGATACGCCCGGCTTGGAGGTCCTGCTAGATCTTCCTCAAACACAATAATTCCTCCCGGAAAAGGACTTGTGCATTGAGCTGAAGCGATCATGGTATGAGAATTTACTAAGGTCCAGGCTCCTATAGGCACATCCGGAAGGATCCATGGAAACCTCCGGGGTTTAGAGGAAAGAGGCGGTAATTGAGACTGAATCAATGCGCCTCGGCGGAACTGGGTATATAATACAGAGGACCAATTCCGTTGGATTCCCCGTAAGGTTTTAACCGCCTCTGAAATCGAATCGAATTCCACCTGAAACGGGGCAAGCCATATATTCTGATGCCAAAAAACAGGCTCCTGCAACGCTTTCCCATGATAGAGATTCCCCCAAGAAACGTTCCATTCTCCAATTTCCGCTTCCAGATGCCCTTCAAAGCCGGCAACACCCTGATAAATCCATCCTGTAAGAGGCGTTACGAAGCGCGCCACGCAAGATAATCTACATACCGTTGAAATTGTTTTCCTTTGGGAGACTCCAAAATTATAAGACCTATTTCACACGCGTCTTCCCTTGCGTGAATCCAGCGGCTTTGAGCTAATACTTCAAATTTACCGATTTGCGAGTCCGGTTCAGGTATAACTTGTATCGTATACTGGGTATCAGGCAGAATATTTACCCGACTCATACATTCTACACAACACCCAGTAACGCTAATATCTTTTAATAAAGCGTCGCCGTTAAAAACGCCCGGAATCTTCGCCTGAGCTTGAGTACGATATCTGATACTCTTTCGTTTTTCCTGCATATTTTTTATTTTGTTGTATCTTATGATTCTCGTCAATAGTCTAACCTAAAGAGCTGTCGAAAATTTTACTTTTACAGAAACAGCAAATTCTCTGCCTGCCACTTGACGTAATAATAATTTTTGATAAACTATATTTATATGAGTGACTATCTGGATCCAAATAATGAGGAGCTTCTTAAAGACTTTTTTAGTGAAGCCCAAATGCAGGTTGATACCCTGGAACAGAATATCTTGGTCCTTGAGAGTGAAGGCGGAAACCGAGATGCGGTAGACGAGATCTTTCGGGCGGCCCATACGCTGAAAGGGGGCGCGGCTACCGTAGAAATGATGGAACTTTCTCATTTTACGCATCTGGTGGAAGATGTATTGGATGCCATCCGTTCTGATACGGTCACCATAAATGAGGACGTAGTTGATACTCTGCTGGCGGCAATCGACATTATCAAAGCCATGATTACCCAACGAATGGATGGGTCTGTTTATCAGGACGACACTTCCCAAATTGAAGGGCGGCTTTCAGCGCTGCTGCCTGAAGGGTCAGGACGTAAAAAAGGCGCTGCCAAGCCTGTTCCTGTTACGGCGGCTCCTCCGAAACCCGTTGCCGCGCCTCAGCCGGTTGCGGCAGCCCCTGCCGGCACGGTATCAGCGACGACCAAAGCCGGTTCCCTTTCCGAATACGAGTTATTGGAATTAAGGGAATCAATTGATAAAAATATTCCAATTTATCGAATTTCAGTACAATTTGATGAAAACGGGCTTATGAATACGGTTGGAGGCATTCAAATCTACGCTTCCTTAAAGGGAGACGGTACTATCCTCAAGACAGTACCGGATTTTGAACGGCTTTACGAAGATACTTTTTTCCCCTATGTAGATTATTATATAGCTAGTGAAAAAACTACTGACGACCTTAAACGGCATGTATTAATCCCGGACGTGAGTCTTGGGGCGGATATTGTAGATATTAAGAATGTTGCCGGCGTCGCGGCTCCTCCGTTGAGTCAGGCCCCAGCGGCTCCAGCGTCGGCGCCGGTTTCGACTCCCGCTCCGGTGGCGGCAAAACCAGGGGCGCCAAAGCCTGCGGCAGTGGAAGCCGAAGAACACCATGAGGCTGCGGCTCCTAAGTCCGGCGGAAGCGCTAAAGAATCAGCAGACGCTAAGAAAGCAGGAAAAGAAGCGGGTTCTATTCTTCGAGTTGATTCAAAGCGGATTGACGACCTGTTGAATCTGGTTTCTGAAACGGTTATTACTAAGGCGACGTTCAACCAGATAAGCAATCAGTTCAGTGAATTGGTGAACGAGCTTCACAGCCTTGAAGTTACCTATCGGGATAAGATCAAAAATCTTTTCGACAGTCTGCCGGATTATCTGGAAAGTATTCAAAGCGGGCGTTCCATTAAGGATGTGCGGAAAGAAATCGGCGATCAGTATGGGGATATTTTTTCCCTCTTTGACGGTTTTGAGGCGTCGGTCAAGAATAATGTCGGTAAATTCCGATCTACCGCCCAAAATCTGGGGCGTATCACCGGCGAACTCCAAGAAGGAGTTATGCGGATACGGATGGTGCCGATTAGCCAGATTTTCAGTCGGTTCCCCCGGCTGGTTAGAGACCTTTCTAAGAGCTTAAACAAGAAGATCAATTTGGTTATCGAAGGTGAAGATACTGAGCTTGATAAGTCGGTTATCGAAGACCTGCTGGATCCTATTATGCACTCAGTGCGGAATTCTATTGACCACGGAATTGAGTCTCAAGAAGACCGCATGGCTTCAGGGAAACCTGAAGAGGGAATGGTGCTTCTCAAGGCTGCCAATGAAGGGAACATGATCATCATTGAAATTTCCGATGATGGTAAGGGCATTGATGTGGAAGCAGTGAAAGCCAAGGCTATTGAACGGGGCTTGATACATCCCAATAAGATTTTGACCGATGTGGAAGCCTTTAACCTGATCTTTGAACCAGGATTTTCAACAGCTAAGAGCATTACCGCTATATCGGGGCGGGGAGTCGGTCTTGACGTTGTCCGCCGGCAGATTGAAAAGCTGAATGGGACTGTTACCGTAACCTCTGAAAAGGGAAAAGGTACAAACTTTATTCTAAAATTGCCCCATACACTGGCTATTATTCAGGGTCTGCTTGTGCGGGTGGGACCGGAAATCTATTCCATCCCGATTACCTCGGTTATCGAGAGTTTGCGGATCAAGCCGGAAGACATTAGGATGATCGACAACTATGAGGTCTTTAATATCCGAAACGACGTGGTTTCTCTGCTCAGGCTCAATCGGCTGTTCGGGATAAAAACCGAAGAGCAGCAGGACTATAATTTTATCGTTATTGTCGGTACTGCTGAAAAGAAAATGGGCTTTATGGTAGACAGTCTTATCGGCGAGGAAGATGTAGTTATTAAGCCTTTGCGGGATCAATATACCAATTCACCGGGTATTGCCGGGGCATCCATACTGGGAGACGGTTCAGTTTCCCTCATCATTGATGTGGGGCAGCTTTTGGAACTGGGGCTGCGTAAAGAATTGGAAGAACGCCAAATCCGTGAAGCGGCTATACGGTAGGAGTGGAGAGCATTATGGCGGTGATTAAAGACCTGACAATGGTCGCAGAAGAGTTGCAGCAGCAGAAAGAGCGAGTCGATACAGTTGACTTTAAGATGGTAACTTTTTCCCTGACTGGTAAAGATTATGGGGTTGATATCATGAACGTTAAGGAAATCGCAAAGGCTGATAAGTTTACTTATGTGCCTAACGCGGCTTCCTATGTCAAAGGAGTGTATAATCTCCGAGGCGATATTATTCCTATTATAGATCTGAGGACTTTTTTTCACATGCCTCTTGAAAAAAAGGCTGACGGTCAGGAAAATATGCTTATTCTGCATATTGAAGATCGGGTATATGGGGCAATCGTTGACAAGATCGACAAAGTGGTAGGTATTAATTCTGAGGTAATTCAGCCTCCGCATCCGATGTTTGGGGAAATCAACATCAAATTTATTACCGGCGTCGTGGAAAAACAAGGAGAACTCTATGTTATTCTTGATGTGGTGCGGATGTTTACCCAAAAAGAAGAGGAGAAGCAGAAACAACTGACTCCTGTTCAGGCGGAAGGGGAACCCTATTTGGCGCCTCCGCCGCCAACGCCGGAACAAGCCCGAGAAAAGCTGGCGGTTGTTGCGGATACCGCTATCGGCTTTATCAAAGAAAGTCTTATCGCGTTAAAGCAGTTTTATGTGAGTCCCCTTAATGAAGGGTGGATTCGGAAACAATTCACCGAATGGAGCAGCACTCGCATTGAATCGGATTTGCAGCTTAAAAACGCTTCAGATGCGGAAGAATATCTTTCAGGTTTTTATTCTCCAGATACTGGAAAATTCTGGGAAACCGAATATGCCAGCAAAGTTAAGGATATATTGCCGAATTTGAGTTCAAATAATATCCAAGTATGGGATATTGGCTGCGGGAAGGGGGTTGAAACTTTTTCGTTTGCGTGTATACTCAAATCTCGGTATCCTGATGGGCATATAAAAATTTGGGCTAATGATAGTGATATTATGGCTATAGCTAACGCCCCGAATATGACTTTTAATTTGAACGAAGTTCCAGAATATTGCCGGAGCTTCATGGTTGAAGGTCGTAATGGGTTTGGTTTTAATCAAACCATCAAGGATTCAATTGTATTTGAATATCACGATGTTTTGAATAATAATCAGTTGCCGGATTTAGATATTATTCTTGCCCGGGATATTCTTTCCTTCTTTACGGTAGAGAATCAGAATCGATTGATCAGCGAATTCGCGGAAAAACTGAAAAATCGCGGTATTGTCATCATGGGAAGGAATGAGACGCTGGGAGGCGACATCTGGCAAGCTGTAGGAAAGGATCCTGTTTCTGCGTTTACGCATAATAAATAGGCAATTATTGGAAGGAGTATGTAGATGAGAGTTGAATATATTAACCCTTTTGTTGAAGCGACGTTTAGTATACTCAAGGAGGTTCTTGATACTGAGGTTAAGCGAGGGGATCTCTACCTCAAATCTTCGAGTATGTCGATTCAGGGGGTTGCCGCATTAGTAGGGTTAGCTGGCGATGTTGAAGGACGGGTTCTTTTCGATATGACTAAACCCACTGCGTTGTTTGTGGCTGGAGCTATGAATGGAGGCGAAGTGTTCACCACTATGGATGAGATGGCTAAAGCGACTATCCAAGAGCTTGCTAATATGATAACCGCTCGTGCGGTTACCCAGTTGGCGGATTTAGGATTTAAGTTCGATTTGACTCCCCCAGCATTGTTCACTGGTGAAAATATGGAAGTATCTAATAACCTCAAGGTAGAGGCTCTTATTGTTCCTATGGATTTGGGAGTAAACGGGGCAAAAGGTAGGATCGATGTGAATGTTGCTATTCGTGAACGGATATAAGGCTTCTGTAAGACAAGGTACCGCATAAAAAATGTTCAGGGATTACAAAGATTTTTACACAATATCTGTAAAAATCTTTGTATCCTTATAGTAAAAAAATTATAGTTTTACGGCTAATGCCCTTGACAAAAAGAGCCGGAATCTATTAAAGTAAAAATATATGCGGGCGGTTAGCTCAGTTGGTTAGAGCACCAGTATGACACGCTGGGGGTCACAAGTTCGACTCTTGTATCGCCCATTTTTTATTCTTTAACTCCCCCTTCGGTAAGACCTGCGACAATGTATTTTTGTCCAAAAGCAAAAATAATCATAGTAGGCATCAAAGCTACAACGATTCCGGCGCTCATAACATCCCAGCTTACCCCGGCTTTCGAGATAAAAGAGTTGAGGGCTACTGGAACGGTAAGTTTTGTATCGCTAGACATGAGCATTACCGCCAAAAAGAGTTCATTCCAGATATTCACAAAGGAAAAACTGAATATAGAAATAAGTCCTGGAAGGCTGATCGGCAGGATAACCTGAAATAGCGCGGTAATAGGGCCGCAGCCGTCAATGAGGGCTGCTTCTTCTATGGAAGGGGGAATACGATCAAAAAAACTTTTTGCCATAATAGCGCCAAAGGCTACCGTTGTGGTCCCATAAATAATAGCCAGAACCATTCGGTTATTGGTAAGTCCAAGTTTTGAGAGACTGAAAAAAAGAGGCGCCATAAGAAGGAAAGACGGTACCATTTGGGTAAAATAGAAGCCTAGAAGCACCCCTTGCATGACCCTGCTGAAACGCAGCCGAGACAGAGCGAACCCTCCTAGTACGCTTGCAATAAGCCCGCCTAAAGAAGCTAAAAGGGATATGCCCAGGGAATTTGCGAAATATACGCCGAAATGGGCAAAACCCAGCAATTTTTTATACCCTTCGATACTTATTTTTGAGGGAATATACCGTAAGGGAAAACTGTATATTTCCTGAGAAGGTTTTAGAGAGGTTATAATAATCCACCCTAAAGGAAACACCGCAAACCCTAAGAACAAAAAAAGGACAGCTCTGCGTCCGATACGGGCAAGCAGAATTTTGATTGAGCTGATACGGTTCATATAACCAACTCCTTTTTGGCTATTATTTTCAAGTAAAAGAAAGCAAATAAAAAGGATATTGTAATAATGATAAACCCTACTGCGGAGCCTTGCCCAAAATCATAAGATTTCGTAATCTTATTTATCATTTCAGTAGCAAGGATATTAGTAGCGTTCGCAGGACCTCCATTAGTCATTCCATAAATAATATCTGGAAAATTTATAATCCACATAAAACGAAGTAAAACGGTACTGGTAATTGTAGGGCTGATATAGGGAATAGTTACCTGAAAAAGCCGCCGCACTTTTCCAGCGCCGTCGATTTCAGCGGCTTCATACAATTCTCCCGGAATAGACTGGAGAGCCGCCAGCAGCATAATCGCAAAAAAGGGAATGCCGTACCAGATATTAGCAATAATAACAGACATCATGGCAAAACGAGGAGTTGATAAGAAGCCTATCGGCGTTTCTATTAACCGAGATTTG
>JAITHD010000215.1 GCA_031280155.1 Treponema sp.
ACGCGTCGCTTTCCGGTATGAGCCTGTTGAGGGCGAGAGCTGCGGCGATGGCGCCGACGGGCAATACGGTATGGGCGTCGAATTTCATGGTTTTCCGGTTTCCTGTCTGAAAAGAGGCGTTGAAAGATAGCGCTCGCCGGTGTCCGGCGCGACGGCAAGGACTTTTTTGCCCTGTTCCAGAGCCGCGGCTGTGCGGGTTGCCGCGAAAACCGCCGCGGCCGAGGAAATACCCAGCAGCAACCCTTCCTTCGCGGCAAGCTCCCGCCCAAAACACGGAAATTTTAAATAATTGTTAGAGTATTCAGATGGAATTTTATACAAAAACAAAATAAAGATAATAAAATAATTTTTTACAGCAGCAAACCCGGCTACTTTTGTCGCAGTCATGGCCACCCCGCTGAATACCGGAAATTCCGATATCTTTTATAAATATGTAAATATGTCATTTTTACAATTATAAAAACCTTTTTAAAAATGTCAAGCTCGTGGCAATAAGAATTCCGAATTCAAACTAATGAAGAATCGAACCTGCGAGATCACAGGGAAATCCTTCGAGAAATCGTAAAATATGTATTATAGTTGTTCTCTTTAAGAATACCTCTATGAGGTCCACGGATTACACGGATTTCAGTTCCCCAGAACCGGTACAATCCGTGTAATCTGCGGATTTTTTCGAGCATTCGCCTGTTCCATGACAGGAAGCTACCATTGAGCTTCGATCTTATTAAGTGGATTGACTATAATTCATGGCATCCGTCGCTTGACTTGGAATATAATCTGGAAAATAAAAAGCCCCTGCCTTTAGGCAGGAGGGAGCTGACTATACATTCTGCATAAGTTCGATATTTTTGACATGCACCGGAGAACCTATAGATCCAATGCTTGCGGAAGATACAGCGGCGAACTCAATGTCCGCCGCCTCGCGCTTACGAAACAACCGCAAGCGCGGTTTCGTACATGTCGATGTATTTCTTGGCGGATTTTTCCCAAGAGAAATTTTGTTTCATCCCGGTAATCCGCATAGCCTCAATATCGTCCCGGCGATTGTAATACGCCCAAACCGCCCAGCCTACGGTATTGTAAACCGCCGAAGGAGTTAAGTCGTCAAACATAAAGCCTGTGCCGGCGCCGGTCTCTTGATTGTAATTTTGTACGGTATCGACTAAACCTCCGGTATTCCGTACAATCGGCAGAGTTCCATAGGCAAGCGAATACATTTGATTAAGTCCGCAAGGCTCATACCGGCTGGGCATCAGGAAGAAGTCGCTGCCCGCTTCAATAAGATGACTTTCTTTTTCAGAATATCCTATGTGAGCTTTGAAGTTGGGAAGCCGGTACGCAAGACTCTTGATCTCATTTTCACACCAGGATTCACCGGAACCGAGTAATACCATCTGTAAATCCATGTCCTTACAGATAGACCAGGCTGAACCATAGGCGGGACCAAAGACTTCGCCGACTCCTTTCTGCTCGGTAAGGCGCGTTACCATGCCGATAATCGGTACTTCTGGGTCTACAGGCAAACCGAACTCCTCCTGAAGCGCCGCTTTTGCCTTTGCTTTACCCCTCATCTCCTTAACGCTGTAAGGTTCGGGAATGTACGGGTCTTTCTGGGGATTCCAGACGCTGGTATCTATGCCGTTTAGAATTCCTATATAGTCTGCGGAACGGTATCGAAGCACCCAGTCAAGGCGGAACCCGTGAACCGGCGTTTGGGTTTCCTGTGCGTAATGAGGAGAAACCGTATTGATCTTATCCGCTGAATTGAGTCCGGCTTTAAGCAGATTCATCATGTTCCAATCGTCAAAACCCGCATTGTAAAACACGTCCCACCCTAAACCAGTATAATAGAAATTATCTTTGCTATAAATGCCCTGATATCCTAAGTTATGAATAGTCAGGACTGAGACGGTTTTTGCAAATTCAACGGATCCTCGTTCTCCATGTTTTAGGAAAACCGGTACTAAAGCGGCGGGCCAATCATGGGCGTGCAGTACATCCGGATACCAGCCGATTTTACGGCAGAACTGAAAAACCGCCCGGCTGAAAAACGTAAATCGCCGGGAATTATCCAGAAAATCCGGTTCCCAAGGAGTCCCATAGATGCCGTCTCGGCCAAAAAATAATTCATGGTCGATAAAATAGACCTGAACCTGATTCTTTTTCGGCGATCCCGGCAGGTCTGTAGTATAGACCGCGCACCATTCTTCGCCGCCCCCGGTACGAACCCCAAGCTCGCCCTCAAGAGGACTCAGCTTATCTCGGTTGATACTATAGTACCGAGGCAGAATAATTTTAACTTCATGTCCCTGTTTTGCCAAAGTAAGGGACAAAGCGGAAACCGCGTCAGCAAGACCGCCGGTTTTCGCAAATGGAACCGCTTCACTGGAAGCCATTAGTATTTTCATAATACCTCTCTTTAGTCAGCTTTAAAATGCGTCAACTGTAGGAAGTCCATTCTCTTTGATGATCTGCAAACCCTTTGCGTGATCCTCTAGTTTAAAGATAACCACCGCCTTTCCGGTTTTGCCTTCTGGAGAGGCGTACAGATATTCGATGTTTACCTTAGATTGCTGGATCAGCTCCATAAGCCGGGCAAGACTGCCCGGAACATCGTCGATTTCTACCGCAACTACGCTGGTCTCCCGGGTGGTAAAACCCGCTTCGTTCAAGGCTTTTACCGCCCGATCCGTATCATTCACGATAAGCCGCAATATACCGAAGTCAGCGGTATCCGCGATGCTCATAGCCCGCATATTGATCTCTGCATCGGCAAGCACTTTGGTAACTTCCCCAAGCCGACCCACATTGTTTTCTAAGAAGACGGATATTTGCTTTATTTGCATTATTACTCCTTATATTTTACGCTTATCGATTACCCGTTTTGACTTGCCCATAGACCGTTCTATGGTTTTTGGTTCTACCAGCTTTACCTTTACCCCAATCATCAGTTTAGACTTCATGATAGTTTCTATTTTGTTCCGCAGTCCCTCTAAATCCCTGGTTTCATCACTGAAGAACTCTTTTTTTACCTCAACCTGAAGTTCTACTTCGTCAAGATGGGTCGGTCCCCGATCAACCACAATAAGATAGTGCGGATCAGTCCCTTCAATCTCGATGAGAGCCTGTTCAATCTGACTGGGGAACACATTGACCCCCCGAATAATGAGCATATCGTCGGTACGCCCAAAGAGGCGGTTCATTCTAACCGTCGTGCGTCCGCAGGAACAGGAGTCCCGCCTAAGAAAAGTAACGTCTCGGGTTCGGTAGCGAAGCAGCGGGGTTCCCTCTTTGGTCAAAGTCGTAAAGACCAACTCGCCTTTTTCACCTTCAGGCAAGACTTTGCCGGTTTCAGGATCAATGATTTCAGGATAAAAGAGGTCTTCATTGATGTGAAGTCCGTCTTTAACCTCACATTCAAAAGCCACCCCGGGACCGATGATTTCGGTCAGTCCGTATATATCATAGGCGTTCATACCGTAGTGTTCTTCAATTTCCCGGCGCATATTCTCGCTCCAAGGTTCAGCCCCGAAACAGCCCTTTTTGAGCGGAAGCGTTTTCAGGTCAATACCGGCTTCTTCAGCTTCCTCAGCCATGAACAGAGCGTAAGACGGGGTACAGGTCAAAATCGTAGACCCGAAAGACTGCATCACCATAAGCTGCCGCTGCGTGTTCCCAGAAGACATAGGAATAATATTGGCTCCCAGGGCTTTAGCGCCGTAATGAGCGCCTAACCCGCCGGTAAACAGTCCATAACCGTAACAGTTTTGAACAGTATCGTCTTTGGTCCCCCCGGCGCCGGCAAGGGTACGCGCCATAGCTTCGCTCCAGATTTCAATATCTCTTTTGGTATACGCATCTACCACAGGAACCCCGGTCGTACCAGAAGACATGTGAACCTCCTCAATCTGAGATCGAGCGCAAGCCAAAAGACCGTAAGGAAAGGTTTCCCGAAGATCATCTTTAGTCGTGAACGGTAGTTTAGCGATATCCCCAAGGGAACGGATATCCTTGGGCTTCACGCCAAGCTCGTTCATCTTGCGCCGGTAAAACGGCACGTCTTCATAGAGCTTTTCAGTCAGATTTTTGAGACGAGCGAATTGCAGTTTTTTCCGCACATTCCCATCCATAGATTCATATTCAGGGTTAAAAATCATAAATCCTTCCTAATATATACTATACAAGTATGAAATTAAAAAATTATAATCTTATATCTAAAAAAATTATAGTCTTTTTTTATTTTTTTGCCAAAATTTATTCTTATCCCCTAATTGGAATTAAGTCCCAATTATTTTCAATTTTCCATTATTTGTGAACTTTTTTTGAATATTTCAAATAAGATATTGATTTAAATTATATTGCCATATATAATTATATATTTGTATCATCATCTCCTATCAAGCGGTGATATAAAGGATATCGCAACAGCGGCGGTAAAACTAGTAAAGGTGAATCATAAAATCCGCAGCAACATCAAAGAAAAGCTCTTGCAAGAAACCTTGAAAAACCTCTGGGGCAACGATACATTTGAACTGGACGAGCCGTATTTCCGTGGGAAGCAGGTTCGGGAAAACGCAGACAGAAAGCGGCGGGAAAGAGTCTTTATCAAAACCGCCGTAAAACCAGCAAGCCGGGCAACCGCCCCAAGCCCTAGAAAAAACCTTAGGCGGGGGGGTAGCTGACTTGTTTAATGGTATTATACTGCAATAAGGAGGAATGATGAAGACATCAGGCTTTAGTATACCAGCGGCGAAGTCTGAGACTGATTACTGTTCGCTTCTGGGCAAGATAGCGGTAGCGGATACGCCTTTGGATCCTTCTGGACAGGTGATCATTGACGGCAACGTTTATTCCGCCTCGACTGACGGCGCCTTTGTGGACCCGGGGCGAGGACTGCGGGTAATTCGGGTCCGAGGCAAGCGGCTCATTGTAACTTTGGTCTAGGGAATGAGGGTGAACCCCTGAAGCAGCAGCGATGAGCATATCAGGCATTTATGGGGTGATGTGTTCATGGATTGACAGGACCTCTGAAACACTAGAAGCCTCCCTGCTGAAAAAGTCCCTCTGCGGTTTCCAGTCCTTTTCTCAAACTAACCTTGCTTTCCAATTAAATCCGCTTCTGCCAAGTTTTCTCATACTTGACAGAACGCCGCCATGTAATAAAATGCTCTACATGAGTAACCTTGAAAGCTGCCGTAAAAACGGTTACGGCAGGTGATTATGACGCCTTCCGGTACCAATGCTTTGCTGCGGTCTATCCCGCCAATGGAAGAACTCTTAAACGCACCCTGGGCGGCTGAATTTTTCGAGTCTCTGGGAAGGGATCAGGTAAAAAACATAATAGTCTGTATCCTGGACGAAATACGGCGTGAAATACGCAGCGGTTTTCAGCCGGAGCTGCCTTTGGACTGCCTTGTAGTCTGCCGCGCCGCAGAACTCCTCCGTTTAAAATCCTCGTCTACCCTGAAGACCGTGGTCAACGCCACAGGCGTCGTCATTCACACAAATCTTGGACGTGCACCCCTTGCATCTGAGGCGCTTGCCGCAGTCAACGCCGTATCCGGAACCTACAATACCTTAGAGTATTCCCCCCAAAAAGCCGGGCGCGAGGGGCGCAATTCCCATGTCGAATGGCTTATCTGCGGCATTACCGGCGCAGAAGCAGCGCTGGCGGTGAACAACAATGCCGCTGCTGTTCTTTTGGCGCTCTCAAGCATAGCCCCAGGACGGGAGGTTATTGTATCAAGCGGAGAACTCGTCGAAATAGGGGACTCTTTCAGAATACCGGATATACTCGCCTTTTCCGGCGCGAAAATGACAGCGGTAGGCTGCACAAACTCGACGCGCATAAGCGACTGGCGCGGCGCAATCACGGAAAATACCGCCGTCCTGCTCAAAGTACATCCCTCAAACTATCGGATAGAAGGCTTTGTCGCCTCTACAAGCCGCGAAGAGCTTGCCGCTCTGTCCTGGGAGTGTGGACTTGTATTCATGGAAGACCTAGGTTCCGGACTTCTCTCTCCCCTGAACCTTCCCTTCCCGGACAGGGAACATTCGGTTAGAGACTGCCTTGCCGCCGGAGCGAATATCGTAACCTTTTCTGGAGACAAGCTGCTTGGAGGACCGCAAATAGGCATAATAGCCGGTTCAAAACAGCTTATTGACAAAATGAGGCGGCATCAACTCCTTCGGGCGGTGCGGGTGGATAAGATGACTCTCGCCGCTTTCGAGGCGACTTTGCGGCTCTATCTTTCAGACCGGCGGGAAGAGATACCAGTCGTGAGAATGATAGAGCTTGACAAAAGCGCCCTGCTCCAAAAAGCCCGCCGGTTGCTGCGCGTTTTGCGAAAAACCGCCGCGAAACTTGGCGCGGATGATTTTTGTTTTTCCCTTGTAGAAACTCAGGACGCAGTAGGCGGCGGCGCGTTTCCCACTGATGCGCTGCCCGGTTTCGGCGTTGGAATACGCGGAACCTCCCGCAGCGCCGAAAGCCTTGCCGCAGCATTGCGGATGTCCCGCATCCCCGTCATTCCCGGCATCCGGGACGGACAAGTCGTTCTGCACGTCCGCACTCTTCTGGACGGCGACGAAAAAAGAATCGCCGCAGCTTTCACTCAAGCTCTCAACAGCAAGTAAAAGAGCGTGCGTAAGGGAGTTATGCACAATGCTTGCTTAACTGGTAGTCCCCCCGGGCGCTCATTTCCCCCCGGGGATCAATTCCAGAATCTCCCGAATCGGCATACAGCAGGGGTCCGCTTCCAGGGAGCGTTCATGTTTCAAGATAAGTTCCGCAGCCTTCATCA
>JAITHD010000218.1 GCA_031280155.1 Treponema sp.
AATTGGTTGAAAAATATGAAAATCATTGGCATATAACCGGAAGGCTGTTATGGCGGGTCTGGTTTATGACTGCTTTACGTTTTTTAATGAATTAGATTTATTGGAAATATGGCTGAATGTATAGTAGTTTAATATAATATTAAGGTACTATGAAATAATCATAGATAGCCGAATAGACCGATTGAAAATATCGCAGTTTGCGGCGAAGAAAACGTTTCATGTTTGCCCATGATTTTTCTATTGGGTTATAGTCTGGCGAATAGGGCGGCAAAAAAAATAATCGTACTTTCCTCTTGTCAGTTTACGCAGTCTCTTTTTACGGTGAAACGGCGTGTTGTCCATGATTACCGTATACCCTTGGGTATTGCCGCAAATAAGCAGCCGGTAAACCGCCGCTCAAAAACTCATCGCCGGTCCCATTCAACAGACCAATGCGCTCCGGCGCACAGCGCACCTGCCGCATTCACCCGTTTCTCAGGGGGGAACCCTCTTTATCTGTGCTGTATATTCCGCCCGCTGTTCTTCGGATTTTTCGTAATTCTCCGGCTAAATAAACCCAAAAACGGATAGCCGTTTCTTGATATTGGTAGTCTTCCCATAATCATGAATCATAACAATTGTTATTATTTTGACTCCACCGGCAACTGGGTAAAAGATAAAGGGCTTATAACAACTTTTAACCCCGCATTGGACGCCCAAGAGAGAACTTCTTTTAATTTGATTAAATCTTTTTGAATAAGTTCAGTATGTATTTCCTCATTCCCTGTATTCAGTACACTCAATCAGCTTAGGGTAAATGCCATGGTCCATCAGGATATATCCCGATGGCCCATGGCAGCGATAAGACGGTTATTTTGAACGCCTATAGGCGGTCTTGTACAATTCAAGATAGTCGTCCACATTGTAGCGTTTCAGTTCATTAAGGTATGCATCCCATTCCTGTTCAATTCCGCCGTCGGCAATCCACTTTGCCATAGTCTTATCGACGTACCCGATCAAATCAGTCTGGAGCAGCGCCAATTCCTCAAGTTCGTCCTCAGAAAAACGCCACAAATAGTTGTAGGGATTTTTTGTAAGATACGGACGATAGAACCCACAGGCTTTATTCTTGGCTACATTACTGCCCTTTTCAGCAATATACTTGTCGATCACCTTGAAAGGTGTAATAACCGGCATGACTGAAATCGGAGAACTAAAGGGCCAGTTGCTGGGTTCAATGGAACTCGGTCTTGAGTTCACTTCCCATTTGCCCGGAATCGCGGTTGACGGGATCAAGGCTTCGCTGGCAGTCCAATCAGCGGATTTGAACATTCCGTATCGGTATTGAATGTTGTTTTCTTCTTCATTGATAAAATCAAGCCACCGGATTGCGACTTCTGGATATTTGCATGCGCTCGTAATGGCAAAAGCTCCTTCGGAAATGCCGATCTGCGCTCTAAGCCAGCGCTGATCCCCATGAGGACCGATAAGAGGAGGCAGCAGTGTATATAAGGATTCGGTATTTGGATCAGCCATAGAAAACTCAAGCCGATAATCGGTATAAACCCCGACGTTATTCTGACGAATCTTGTTTGTCAGCAAGGTTCTATCCTGGGTAAATACTTCAACGTCAATAAGTCCTTCCGCGTACAGCCGGTGCAGATACTGAACCGCCTCTTTGTAGCCCGGCTGAGAAGCGGTAAATACTATCTCATTATTATCTTCAATAAAAATATGATATGGATTGTCCGCACACCCGAAAGCAAGAAAAATCCATTCAAATTCACGTTTTACTTCCCGATTCAGCATTTGACTTTCCTTGAACATAAAGCTGAACGGTATGGTTTTGCCGGTCCCTGAAACATCCTGATCTTTAAAGGCTTTAAGGCTTTGATAGAATTCCTCAGTAGTAGACGGCACAGGAAGTCCGAGCTTATCAAGCCAGTCTTTCCTGATAATCCCGGCGCTGAACGAATCAAAGCCTAAATCTTCCCAACTGGATAAGGCATAGATATGCCCGTCAGGACTGCGAGTCGCAGCGGCGTAATCCGGGTATTCTTGCATCAAAGCCTTGATATTAGGCGCATATTGATCGATTAAACCCTCAAGAGGTATCAGCACCCCGTCAGCGCCGTACTGAGCAATCTCATTCGCGTTGAAGCTCAAGGACGCCATAAACGCATCTGGCAATTCCCGGCTTGCGATAATAAGATTTTTTTTCTCTTTCCAGCTCGCCTGGGGAACCACTTCCCAGGCAATCTTGATGCCGGTTTTTTCCGCAGTATCCTTCATCATGTCTGTTTCGTCCCAGCGTCCGGTCCGGGTAGTATTCATCTGGATTCCAGAAAATGATAAGGTAATGGGACTCTTGACAATAGGCAGTCCTGTAGGATTCATCACTTCAGAACTCAAGTTTTTAGCGGTTCCCCCTGAAGCCGCCCTGTTTCCTGACTTATTGCCGCAGGCTATACAGAGTAAGCCCGCTATACACGCCAGGGCAATAACTCCTGGGGGATACCTGTTTTTCATGGTTTGCATTTTTAAAAATCCTCCAAATTAATTATATATCAAGCTTCATTACTAAAAAATATAATGAAGCATAATACCAATCCTCTGCCTAGAGGGGCTATTCCTTTACTGAACCCAAGGTAATTCCCTGAACAAAATATCTTTGCAGGATCAAATAAAGTACCAGCATAGGCAGACTTGCGAAAATAATAATGCCGTACTTCATTGAATCCGCGGCTTTGAGCATTTCCGCATAGGCTTCTTGATCTTCCGCCAGCATTTCAAACATTGCGCCAGTTACCTGATTGGTTGCGAGGAGGTCTTTCAACACAAGCTGAATGGGATAGTATTCCGGTTTGTCAAGATAGATAAGAGCCCGGAAAAAATCGTTCCACTGCCACACTCCGTAAAAAAGAAGCATAACAATAATAATCGGCGTTGAAATGGGAAGCAGAATCCTGAAAAAATACCCGAAGTGAGTACAGCCGTCGATTTGAGACGCCTCAAACAGAGATTCAACATTGGTTGTTTTAAAGTAGGAATTCGCAATAAAAATATTCGTGATTTGAATACCCGATACAAGCAGAAGAACACCCCAGGTATTCCGCAGTTTCAGAGCATTAACAAGAATGTATTGCGGGATAAGTCCGCCGGAAAAAAACATGGCAATGAGAAGCACTATGGTAAAAAACTTCCTGCCTGAAAAATCCCGCCGGGACAAAGGATATGCCGCGGTAAGACTGAAAAATCCCCCTAAAACCGCGCCTACTACAGAATAGTAAATCGAATTGGCGTACCCTCGCCAAAGGGGAGCATACCGCAGGATCCGTTTGTACCCCGCAAGATTGAGTCCTTTTGGTACGGCAATTACCTCACCGTTCAAAACCCGCTGGGGATCGCTGAAGGACGCGATAACAATAAAATAGAGCGGATAGAGAATGATAAGGCACCCTATACCCATTAAAATAGTGGTTATGATATCAAAAATCATATCCTCAGAAGTTTGCTTTTGTTTGGATAGCGCCGGCATATTTTTTCCTAACCTTCCTTAAAAAATTACCAGAGTCCTTCATTTGCCAAAGCCTTACTGACTTTGTTTACAAGGACCAGAATAATGAGATTTACCGCTGTCTGAAACAGGTTTATCGCGGTTGAATAACTGAACTGGGCGTCAATAAGACCGATTTTATAGACATAAGTTCCTATAATTTCAGAAGTCCCCAAATTGGTAGCGGTCTGCATAAGCAGCGCTTTTTGGGTGTCCATGTTCAGCATACGTCCTACCTGAAGCAGAAGCATTGTTATTACGGTAGGCATAATCGCCGGCAGATCAATGTACCAGATCTTCTGGAGTTTTGAGGCTCCGTCCAGTGTAGCGGCTTCATAATGACTTGGATCAATCGCGGTAAGAGCCGCAAGAAAAATAATTGCGTTATATCCTGTATGCTGCCATACATGACTCAGCACAAAAAGATGCCTGAACCATTCGGATTTTCCCATAAAATTAATGGGGCTTTCTCCCATTTTAGTAAGCACATAGTTGACGATGCCTGAACTGGGAGACGTGAAAAGATAGAGCATCCCCGACAATACAACTAATGATATGAAATGTGGGGCATAGGTAATGGTCTGTACCGCCTGCCCAAACTTTTTTCTGCGGTTGTGATTGAGCAGCAGCGCAAGTATCAGGGGAAACGGAAAACTTACAATAAGCTGATAGAAACTAAGAACAATCGTATTCTTTATCAGCTCCCAAAACATATTAGAACGGAAGAACCGTTCAAAATAGAGCCATCCCACCCAAGGGCTGGCGTTTATCCCCCGGGCAATACTGTACCGCTTGAACGCGATAATAATACCGTACATGGGTACATAATGAAAAATGATAAAAAAAATAAGCCCGGGAAAAATGAGCAGATACAACTGCCATTCATGCTTCTGAAATAATCTTTTTGTTAAAGCGTTTTTATTAAGTTCCATGTTGTTTATTGTAGGGGCATACTGCCAAAAAAAACAGTGCAGTTTTTGTACTTTTCAGACATTTTGTAGACATAATCTCTTGAAAGCGCTATCATATATAAATATGTATACGTTTCATAACCCCATTATCCCTGGGTTTAATCCGGACCCAAGCGTCTGCCGGTGCGGAAGAGATTATTATCTTGTAACCTCGTCTTTTGAATTTTTTCCGGGAGTTCCGATCTATCACAGTGTAAATCTTGTCAACTGGGAACTCATAGGACACTGCCTTACCAGGGCGGAACAAGTGCCCCTTGAAGGGTGTCCTTCGTCAAAAGGAATTTATGCGCCTACTATCAGATACTATGACGGGGTTTTCTATATGACTACTACCAATACAAATACTAAGCAAGACGGCAGGCGTTTTGGAAACTGTATCGTTCATACCCAAGATATCCGCTCAGGCTGGTCGGATCCTGTATATGTCGATCAAGGAGGCATAGACCCGTCGCTCCTTTTTGACTGCGGCAAGGTCTGGTTCTGTTCCAACGGCGGCGCTGAGGGACAAAATGAGCGGGGAATCTATCTTTGTGAAATCGATCCTATAACAGGAAAAAAACGTTCTCCCTCAAGGCTTATCTCAAAGGGTACTGGACCAAAATGTACTGAAGCCCCGCATTTGTACCATATAAACGGCTGGTACTACCTCGTCCTTGCCGAAGGGGGAACTGAGTATGGCCACATGGTTACGGTCCAGAGAAGCCGAAACATTGAAGGACCCTACGAAGACTGCCCCTACAATCCTGTATTGTCCCACCGGTATCGTCACCGCTATCCTGTACAGGCTGTAGGTCACGCCGACCTCTTTGAAGACCATAACGGCAACTGGTGGATGGCATGTCTCGGGATACGAATTATTGATACCCAGGAATTACACCATCTAGGAAGAGAAACCTTTCTTGTTCCAGTACGGTGGGAACAGGACTGGCTCCTTGCCGGAACCAACGGCGCGCTTGAACTTGAGATGGAAGGTCCTCTTCCAGAAGCTCCTTATACGGATTGTCTTGATGTTGAGGCTGATTTTTCGGCTCCCGCTCTGCCGCCGTGCTGGAACTATATCCGGAACCCCAATCCGTCCTTGTACGTCTTGAAAAAAGGCAGACTTTTTCTCTCTGGAGGCAAAGAAACGCTTTCCGGCTTATACCCGACGTTTACCGGCGTCAAACAGCAGTCCTTCACTATTGAAGCGGCTGCGTCGATTTCGCAATACGCCCCTCCGGGAACGCGGGCAGGGCTTACCGCGTTTTATAACGAGTCCTATCATTACGAGGTTGCTGTCGAATGGGAGGAACAAGGACTTGCGATACTGGTAAATCGGCGTATTCACGATATGGAGGCGGTTACTTTTAAAAGCCCTCTCAATGCTGCAGCGAAAGACATTGAATTACGCATTACAAGCGATCCTCAATGGTACTATTTCAGTTATCGGCTTCCTAATGGGCTTTGGCGGGACTGCGGTAAAGCAATGACCGCCGGACTTTGCAGTGAAGGAACGTGGTATAAAACCTTTACCGGCGTTTATATCGGTCTTTTCAGTAATGGAGGCGCCGCGAATTTCAGCGCATTTACCCTTAAAAACCTATAAACCTATTTTTTATTAGGGATCCCAAACAACTTGGCTGGTATCGGTCATATAGAGATTATGGTTGCCGCCGAAATCAGAAGTCCACAGTACAAAACGCCCCTCCCAATCAAAGGTAGGATGACAATGCGCTGACTGACCATACCAAGAAGTGCCATGAAAACAAAGTGTTTGCAGCTTCGCCGCGGTACCGGCGATATTGATTAACACAATATCTTCCACATCGTCGCCGGCAAGAATACTGTTATCATTATTGGCGTGATAATGATTGCAGTAAAAAGGCATATCAATCGTACGGATCGCCCTGCCCTGTTTATCCGCAAAACCTATGTACGGGGTCTGCTTTTTATCTTCCACAGGCTTGTAGACTTGGGTCTTATTGGAAGTAATCGTACCGTCGTGTCCTGCCCGGCGGTTATCGAAGAAAATAAGATTGTCCCGGGTCCAGAATTCATGACCTACTGAATCGTCCGCTTCCTGCCGGAAACAGGGCATTACGGTTCTGGAAATAAGGTCAAGCAGCCATATCCGCTGCTGTACAAGATTCCAAGGACCTTCGTGACAGTAAGCGGCTAGGGCGTCGTCGTCTGGAGCAAACTGAAAATGTCCGAGTTGATGGGTATCCTGAAAAACTTCACTTGTATCAGTATTGTCAATCCGAGTAACCATGATTTTACTCCGCTTTATTGCGTACATTCTTTCAGTAAAACCCGTATAGTTCGCTCCCGCAGCTATATCGACATCCTCGTTAAGAATGAAACCGAGACGGTTTGCGCTTTTATTAAGGGACAGGGACGTGAGCCGCCATTCAGGAGAACAGGCATACAACAGGTTTTGTTCAAACGACTTCATATTGACAGAAACAATATGGTTATTATGGAAACAGAAAAGGTTTCCCCCTTCCGGAGGTTTTACACAATGCGAAATAGGTCCTGAAAAATCGGTAAGCTGGGTCATTTCACCAGTATCAAGATTCATAGAAAATAAGTTATAATGACCGGCTTTTTTTGAAGAGCGGTCTGAATAAAAAATTAATTCCCTGCGGCCTTTGCAAAAAGAATTCTCAGTAAAATACAAGTGATAATTATTCGATCCGCTGTTCGTAAGCTGAATCACCGTATACCCTGTTTTGGGGTCAATGATTGACTTCATCTCAGAGGGATATTTTTTCCCTACCATAGCCTCATCTCCTTTACGAGTAATATCTCGGTATACTCAAGATAGTATACCGAGAAGAACGTTGTCTAGGCATAGAAATCCGCTGAGTTTTGCCGTATTCTGTCTCCAGCCCCTTAAACGAAGAAAGCGGATTGGGCTTCTTCGTTTTGACAAGGGGCTTGCGGTTTGTTTAACGCTGTACTCTGCCTGAAGCGTCTCCGGCGGCGAGTTTTTTCACCTCCTCTACTGAAACGTGATTGAAGTCTCCTTCAATAGAATGTTTCAGACAGCTTGATGCCACCGCAAACTCAAGGGTCTCTTGGGGAGCAAAACCTTGGAGGATTCCATAAATCAGTCCGGCTCCGAAACTGTCCCCGCCGCCGACCCGATCCACGATGCGTACCGGATATTTCTTAGAGAAATAATAGTCCTGCCCATTGTACAACATCGCCGCCCAATTATTATCGTTTGCAGAAATAGACTCCCGCAGGGTGATTGCGGTTTGTTTAAATCCGAAGCGCTCCGCCAAAACCTTGGCTACTTCCTTGTACCCTTCATGGCTTATCTTGCCGGAACCTATATCGGAATTTTTCGCATGAATACCGAATACATCCGCCGCGTCTTCTTCATTGGCTATACAGACATCCACATAGGATACGAGGCGGTTCATAACTTCTCCGGCTTTTTCCTTAGACCAAAGATTTTTACGATAATTAAGATCGCAGGAAACCGGGACGTTTTTGGCTCTAGCGGTTTTGAGGGCTTCTAAACAGACTGCCGCCGCGGAATCTCCCAAGGCCGGGGTAATGCCAGTAAAGTGGAACCATGAAGCCCCGTCAAAGATCGCATTCCAGTCAAAGTCCCCGGGAACCGCCTCGGCAATCGCTGAACCAGCCCTATCATAAATAACCTTAGAGGGACGTTGAGACGCTCCTTTTTCCAGAAAATAAATCCCTATCCGGTTGCCCCCTCGAACAATCTTTGACGTATCTACCCCGAATTCCCGCAGTTTGTTCACCGCAGCCTGCCCAATCTCATGCTTGGGGAGTTTAGTCACAAACGCCGCGTCAAGCCCAAAATGAGCAAGCGAAACCGCTACATTTGCTTCGCCTCCTCCGTAGGTCGCGCCGAGGATGGGGGCTTGAACAAAACGGTAATACCCTTCCGGCGCGAGGCGCAGCATAATTTCCCCAAAAGTTATAATCTTTCCCATAGTAGTTGCTCCTTATTTTCTTTGAACGAGATGAACCGCAAATCCGGCGATTTCTTCTTTTATATAAATAAGGGTCATGTTTCCCTTATCGTCCCGTTTAATACTGTCCTGATTAAAGACAATGCCCTGACGCTCCAGATGCGCCGCTGCTCTGACGATGCTGTTGGTTCCTATCCCGATATGACCTTTTGTCCCCATTCCAAGAGACTTCATAATCTCGACGGCTTCACTGGAAAAGAACGAATTCGTAAGCTCCCGAAGAGGAAACCCAAAACAGGACTTGAAAAACTCAGCCGCTGAAGACGCGGCTTGAGAATTTTCGGTATTAATACCGAAATGAGCCACTGAAAAACCCAGCATACTCAGGATAGCTTCATGACACAGCCCGGTAATCTTCTCAAAATTCCCCGTGTTGATAAGGTCTGGGCTGACCATCCAAGACCCGCCGCAGGCAAGAATCTTATCAAAAGCAATATACTTGGCGATATTGGCTGGGTTAATCCCGCCGGTAGGGATAAATTTGAGCCCGCTATAAGGCGCCGCAATAGCTTTGATATACTCCAGCCCTCCTGCTTGTTCGGCGGGGAAAAATTTCACTGCTTCAATGCCGAATTCCAAAGCCTGTTCAACATCTGAGGGGTTGGCGCAGCCC
This sequence comes from Treponema sp., assembly GCA_031280155.1. Taxonomy (GTDB): domain Bacteria; phylum Spirochaetota; class Spirochaetia; order Treponematales; family Breznakiellaceae; genus JAITHW01. Next base: position 9,112 of record JAITHD010000218.1, read on the forward strand.
GGAATAATAGGAATTCCCTTGGCAAGCCCATAGGAAACCACTTTTGGATTAAACCCGGGACTTACGATGAATTGGGCCCCTCCGTCAACAGCCCGATCAACCTGCTCGGTCGTTAAAACCGTACCCGCTCCGACTACAATATCAGGAACTTCTTTACTGATACGGCGTATAGCCGCTTCGCCCTGAGCGGTTCTAAAGGTAACTTCCGCTACCGGAATACTGCCGGCAATGAGCGCTTTTGCCAAAGGCACCGCTTTTTCCGGATCATCGATTTTGATCACCGGAACAATGCCGATCTTTCCTAAGGTTTCAAAAATCTTATGCATAGTATAACTCCTATTTCAAGTATACTACAAAACATCAAATCAATCCGTATTAATCCGCTGATTTTTTTCAAATTTTGTTTTATTAGTTTGCCGAAACAGAGCGGCTTTTCAAGGGCCCTTCAGTATTTCATAGAGCCTATCTAAATCTTCCATAGAGTAATAATCAATACGGATGCTTCCCTTATGAAAATTTCCCTGGATGGTTACTTTTGTTCCAAGCAATTCGATAAACTTTTCTTCCATTGATTGTAACTCAGGTTCCTGTTTAGAACCAGCGGAATCCGTTCTTTTTTCAAAACCTTGTTTTTCTTCAGCCCTGTTAAAGGCGGCGGCGTATTTTTCCGCTTCCCGTACTGAAATTCCCTCAGACAGAATTTTTTGAAAGAGTTTTTCCTGCTGGACTGGCTCTCCCATTGAAAGCAGCGCTCTGGCGTGCCCCGGAGAGAGCATACCGGTTTCAAGACTTTCCTGTATGGCTGCTGGAAGTTTGAGCAGCCGCAGGGCGTTGGCTACGGTAGAACGCTTTTTGCCTACTTTAGCGGCTGCCTCTTCTTGGGATAGTCCGGTGAGTTCCATCAAACGCTTGTACGCCGCGGCTTCTTCAATGGGATTGAGATCAGTACGCTGGATATTTTCAATAAGCGAAACCTCCAGACGTTTTTCATCAGTGTAATGTCTGACAAGAACCGGCGCTTCAGTCAGTCCCGCTTGTGCGGCGGCTCGGCTTCGGCGTTCTCCAGCCACAATGGTATAGGTTCCGTCTCCGGCTTCCTCCACAATCAGGGGCTGGATGATGCCGTGCTGCCTGATAGAATCAGCCAATTCTTGGAGTCCTTCGCTGTCAAAACAGCGCCGGGGCTGGTGCGGATGTGTCCTAAGTTTTTCTAAAGGAATTAACTGTTCTTCTTTATGATGTTGCTCTGAAATCTTTCTTTCCTCTTCAGCGGAGTATAGAGAAGATTCGTCGTCAACCGGAAGCAGCGCATTAAGGACTCTTCCTAATCCGTATTTTTTTTGTTTAGCCGCCATGTTGTATTACCTCCTAAGGCGAAATACTCGCACTGCATAGGAGTCAGCTGCCCCCGCCTAAAGGTTTTTTCTAGGGCTTGGGCCGGTTGTCCGGCTTGGTCCCCAAGATTTCTACTTCCTTCCCGCTTTTCTTTTTTCTTTTTTCTAAGCGGGTATTTCTACGGCGGTTTCACCCTTGCTGCCAAGAGCCGAAGCCTCCATATCCATAGACGTTGCGTTCCCACGCCGCGTGGGTAAGTCTATTTGACTTTTTTATTATACAACAAGATAGCCAAGAGGTCAAGCATATTGTTACAAAACCTTTTCGGTGCGCCTTATATCCAATGCCTAAAGGTTTTTCTATAAGGTTTTACAGCAAACCGGATAAAAAATA
>JAITHD010000057.1 GCA_031280155.1 Treponema sp.
ATTGACTCAGCAAACAAAATAAGATAGTTTAAAATAATACAAAAAATTATATGAAGAAAGCGGGTTTTGGCAAAAAGATTCCCATAGATAAGCATGATATCCCCTGTGGGGATACTCTATGGAAAGTTTATGAAAATCGGGGTTCGCCTTGTTGGTGTTATCAGTGTTTTAATCTAATCGGCATCGGAATATTGGCTGGTGTTACCTTGAGTTTGTCCCAAAAGCAGATTTACCGTATGGCTGAAGAGAATACGGTAAATCTCGCGGTACAGGGCAGTGAAAAAATAAAAAGCTGGTTGGGTATGTATATGGATATATCAAGAACCCTCGCCCACATGATGGAAGGGTATAAAAGCATCCCTATCCCGGAACGGCGGTTATCGGGTAAAGCGGGGACTGTTTTGTCCAGACCCCGCCCGGAACGTTACTGGATATATTCGGAACTGGTACAAATCGCATCCATTTTTTTGTCCCAGACTTCTGTAGGGATTTCAGGAACAATTTGAGCGTCCATACAAAGACCCAGCATAAAATAAGATAAGCCCTCTTTATCGAGGTTTGCAAGAAATCGGTCATAATACCCCTTGCCATGCCCCATTCGGTTTCGGTTCCGATCAAAGGCTACTCCCGGCACAATAACTAGGACCGGAAAATGCTCAGATTTCAGTTCATCTTCAGGACGTTCTGTTTCAGGCTCCCGAATGTCAAACGCCCCATACCGCCACGGTCCTGTAGGACTATAAATACGAAAAAAGCGGATAGTTTCAGGATCCACAGTTTTAGGAACAAAAACCTGTTTTTTATCTGAAAAGGCTGTTTCTAAAAGCGGATTAGTATCAATTTCTAAGGCATCATTGAGAAAGAACAGCATTGTTTTGTACTGAGACCAGATAGGCAACGTATGTATACGAGCGGCGGCGCTTACCCCTTCGTCATGAAACCGTTGGGCAGAATATGTTTGCAACTGTTTCTTTATCTCTTTACGCAAAGCTGGTTTAGAAACCATAATATGACCTCCTGTGTATTCTTAATACATACCACAAATTATGATTTATCGTCAATATGGACTACGAACCAGCCTCCCGCTCTGGGATACTTCAAAAATGGAACTTTAGATATGCCTCAAAAAGGTTCTCTAGTGACGCTGAAATCAAAGTCTGGAAATACCGGCTTAGATTCAGCGGCGGCTTTATTTTGCGATTTTATGGCATCAAATACTTCCTGCCTAAATACTTTTACTGCTTTCGGTGCATCTACGCCTAAACGGATATGATCGCCTTGAATCTCTATGATAGATATGGAAATATCATCGCCTATCATGATTTTCTCGTTGACTTTTCTGGAGAGGATTAACATGAGATATTCCTCCCACCGGCTAACTCCGCAATGACATCATGCTTGGTTTTCCAACAGGGGTCAGCCAATACCACTTGCCGTCCCTGCCGAGTATCTCGGTTAATAACCAGAGGTCCCAGTAAGTTAGCGGTCATAGGACTGCCGTCCGGCGGGATAGTAACAATAGAAAATATCAATACCTTTTCCGGATCTGAAACGCCTATTTCCACTAACTCTTCATTATCAATATCAACTTCATAATCAGGTCTGAATTGAAAAGGATTGATTAATACAAAGGCTACTTCCTCACAATCCACGGATTGGAGCCAGTAAAAAGGCTGCCGCTCCGCATCAAGAAGGACGTACTCTTTAAACGTCTCAAACCCAAAAAGTCCCTGAGAAAAAGTAATTTTTTGGCGCTCGTCTATGTCGATCAATCCATACGCCTTAGTCTTAACCTTCACATATACTCCTACTGGTTAACGTAAGAAATCTAATAAGGTCTGAGGCAGGATTTTGGAAGCCGTCTGGAGAGTCGCTTTATGGGCAAACTCCATCATACCCAAATCAGTGGCTGCTGACGCGAAATCCAGCGACGATTCCCGACTCAATGCAGAAGCGACTTGCGGAATCTCTTCATTTAACCGCTGCCAAGTCATTACTGCCCGTTCCTGGCGGCTGCCGATATCGGCTAGACGGGTTTGTACATTGTTTAACGCCATGTCTATACCCATGATGCCCTGAGTACCTATAAACTCATAGTCTCCCCGAAAAAGACTGTCCCGCAGGCGTATTACCATGTCAAACGCAGACCCCCCGGCTACTCTGGCTGTAGGATTCCAATTAGGCGCGCCTGAGTCGGCATTGGCGACAATGATTCCTAAATCCTGCAATACCTGAGAATCTTCCCGATCTTCCATGCGTATAAAGTGGGGATTAGTTCCCTCAAGGACCAAGCCGTTGGTACTAGGATCAACATAAGCCTTTACCGGCGCTCCAGATTCGTTTATCTTTGCCACGATCCCTTGAATAGTATCTCCCGGAGTAACTGTAATCTCCTCGCTGTCTACATAAAAAGCCCCGGCTTCTGTTACCCGATAGTTGGAAGCGTCAAAGTTGGAAAAAATCTGCATATTCTCCGCCCAGAACGCTTCGCCGCCGCTTATGTCTAAGGTCGAATAAACCCTGTCAGTAATTTCAGCGTGCCGATTAGCCCCGGCGCCTCGGTATTCCACCCGAACTACCATAGTTTCGCCGCCGCCCTCAACAGTTCCCTCTACAATGCGGAAAGGTTCGGTAAAAGCTTTGTCTCCTCCAAAAAGCTGCCTGCCGTCAGGTCCCAAAGTATTGGAAAGCCCTACCAGTTCCCGGAGCAGTTCATTGACCTCTACAGCCATATACTTCATATCTTCCGGCGCATACAGCCCATTTCCCCCTTGAACCGAAATCTCCCGTACCCGCTGAAGCAGATCGTTAGCCTGCCTGAGATAGGTATCGGTATAATTAAAGTGATCTTTTGCATAGAGCGTATTTTTTTCAAACCGTTCAAGTCTTGCCAGATAAGACTCATACCGTACCGCATGAGACGCGGCTAAGGGATCGTCCCGAAGTTCCCGAATCTTTGTTTGTTCTGCAATTTTTGACTGTATATTTGAAAGCTTCTCTTGCTGCTTTTGAAGATAGAATTGGATATCATTATTGGGCATATCCGTAGAAATTCTTCGCATGATTTATACTCCTTGTATCTTGGGTATACCGTTTAATTTAGAAAACCCCCAGAGAACTCACCCCTGGTTTTCTCCTAAGTATACAACAGGCTCCCAGATTTTACCACCTTTTCTAAGGTAAAATCGCTTTTTTGTTAGACTCCCATACGATTAATAATCGTATCTAACATAGCGTTCATAGTGGTAACAAACCGCGCCGCCGCCGCATATCCATGCTGATATTTTATCATATTCGATAGTTCTTCGTCCATATTAACGCCTGATACAGATTGACGCATATCTCTGAGTTGTTTCATAACTAGATTCTGGGTTTCCAGGGCCCGATTGCTCTGTTCTCCCAAAAGTCCTATCCGCCCTACCGCATCGGCAAAATAATCGTCAAAGGTTCCGAGCTGCCCTACCATGACGCTGCTGTTCCGAACAGAGGCGATAGCCAACGCCGCTTCTCCATTTCCGGGTTGAGCGGCTCTGCCGTTCTCTCCAAAACCAGCGGCTACCGATGCGGGGTCTTTGATCAGGACTGGATTCACGTCGATCCAGCCTGCGGGATGGGCAATCGGAGAGGTAGAAATATTTAAAGCTCCTCCCCGGATCGCCGCCGCCGCGTCTGCCTTTCCCCAGTCAAAAGCGCCGTCAGTACCGGAAGCATTGAGAATTCCCGCATAACCTGCAAGAAAATGCCCTGAATCTTCAATATGACGAATAACAAAATCAGGATTCTCTCTGCCCTCCGAGGTAGTTCCCTTGAGGGTAAGATGACCGTCCCGATTGATCCGAGCAGTTACTTCCGCGCCGGAATTATTGATCCTTGTTACGATGTCTGAGACTATATCTGTGGAATAATACGGCACCTGAACCTCTCCGGCTGCGCCGGAAAGGGTGATCCTGCCGGTAAGTCCAACCTGAGCTTGATTTTCCAGAACGTTCGTTCCAGTGATGCGGAAAATATAGGTTGAATCATATTCGCCGTCTCCGTCCCGATCGTAGTTGCCATTCACGTTAGTGACAAAATGATGTTCCGTAAAGAAATCCTGTCCTGTAGAACCGTTGATCCCATACCCCGCACGGTGAACTTCATTCACCATGTCAACAAAGTTCATGGTCATAGAATCAAGACTCTGAATCTCAGATTGGATGGTCTCGTCCCTAAGCTCTACCAACGCCGCAAGACTGCCGTTACGAAACGTTATCGGCTCCTGAATATCCTTCCACACGATTTGAGAATACCCTTCAGTCTCATCCCCGCCCCGCTGAAGTTCAAACTGCCGTCCTATAGGTCCCTGAACCAGTACCATACCTGCGGTATGAACCATAAATTCATCAGGGTCCCGGTTGTTAATAGTAACATCTATAATAGAAGAAAGTTTATCCACTAAGAGATCCCGCCGGTCTAAGAGATCATTCGGATTATCTCCTTGGGCTTTGATCTTCTGAATATCCTTGTTTAAGCCCCCAATCTGCCGGGAAAGTTCATTCACCCGATCCACAGTAAGCCGAATATCTTCTTCAACCATATCCTGCAAGCCCTTGAGAGAATAATACCGATCATGGATACCGTCAAGAAGGGTCTTGCCCCGTTCAATCACCGCGTTTCGGGGAGCCGTATCAGCAGGATATAGGGACAGCTCCTGCCAAGCGTCCCAAAAAGCGTCCATTTTACCGCGGATCGAATTATTTCCCGGTTCCAGATAGATTTGTTCCATCATACGGATATAGGGGTCTCTTGTTTGCCAATAACCCTCTCCTCCGGCTTGGCTGACGATGCGCTGGTCCAAAAGCTGATCCCGAAGCCGCTCTATCCGGGCTACTGCCGGACCTTGTCCCAGTTGACCGGGGGTTTCCTCCCGATTAAGTCCGGGCAGATAAATTGGGTCAAAAGCGGTTATTTCTACCCGCTGTCGGGAATACCCCTCAGTAGAGGCGTTTGAAAGGTTGTGTCCTGTAGTATTCAGGGCTTGCTCATGGGCGGAAACCGCCCGTTTCCCCAGTTCTATTCCTAAAAAAGTTGAGGCCATAACAATATTCTCCTAAATCAGAGGCTCTGATTGATCACCATACTCCGCATATCTGTAGGCACTTTGGCTCCCCGCCGGGAATAAAACCGGTTTTTCCGATCCGGACAGGCTGCGTCAAGAAAACTGTCAACCGTGGTTTTCGCTTCATTAAGATAGCTTACAAGCGAATCATTAGCCATCCGCACCTTGAGGGTTCTCAGTTTAAGATTCCGGTATAATTCAGTAAGTCCTCGACGTTCTTCCTCTGGAAGCCGGGAAACCACAGTATAAAAATCAGGCTTACTATCCTTATCATGGGGATACGCTGGAATCTCTTCCTGTTCCAGAAAACCCGCAAAAAGAGCGGCCCGTTCGGTTTCCAATTCCTGAAACTGATCGCCATACTGATTCATAGTACGGAGCAAAGATTCAAAATCAGTCCACTGCCGGTTAATAACCGCGTTTCTGACCGATTCTTGAATTGCGGCAATTTTTTCCATGATTTCAGTCTGAAGTTGTAGAATAAAGAATGTCCTTTCATTATCCGCCAAACCAGTAGTACCAAAAGTATGCTGCGTCCCTACAATGTTGTTATCCGCTTCCATTTCATGCCTCCATTTCTTTATCGGCTAATAAAAGAAACCTATTAAGTAAATTGATACGGCGTTTTCATACTTTTAGATGGATTATTTCAGAATATCATACATTATATATTTTAAAAAGTCTTATAACGAGATGCGAAAGAGGGGACTTGAACCCCTATGCCGAAGGCACCAGATCCTAAGTCTGGCGTGTCTGCCAATTTCACCACTTTCGCAGTACATCTGATTTTTATCTAAATCTATAATAAGAAAAATATAAGCAATACTATAAAAGTTATAAAGATTCGTCAATCGGTTTTTAGGTTTTATCTTTAAAATAATTTCTTTTTTTATATCTTATCCCGGTTCGCTGTAAAACTCCTGCCTTTAAGCATAGGGATATAAGGTGCACCGAAAAGGTTTTGTAACAACAGCCTTGACCAACTGGTCTGTTTTGTTGTATACTTAAAAGTCTAATAAACCTGCCCAGGCAATGCGGGAACGCAACGTCTATAGAGAGCATAAGTCCGAGGGAATAGGGGGTTGGAACAACCGCACCATTCCTCTTCAGGGGGAATTTGTGCAAAAAACAAGCATCTATCCCTTTGGCACACGCATTGAAGGAGAACACTTGGGAAGCAAGCCGGGCACCAGGAACAAGCTCTAAGCCCTAGAAAAAAACTTTTAGGCAGGGGTAGCTGGCATCTTATATACATTTCGCTTTGTTATATATACATAATACGGCTTTCAAGATATACTATAAAAAGTTTATTTGAATATATTTACATATAGAGGGTATTTATGAAAAAAATTGGTTTATTATGGTTCTTT
>JAITHD010000080.1 GCA_031280155.1 Treponema sp.
CAATCGCCCCGCCTACAAATACGAAACCGTATTTCCACCAATTATTCATACCTATACTCCTTGTGTTAGCTACATCTTACAGCAGTAAGTATAGAGAACCGCCGGTTTTCTGTCAATACCTATCTCCATGCCTACCCAGGGGTTTTACAGCGAACTTGATAAAATATGAAAAAATATTGACTTTTCTATCTAAAAATCATATATTTTTTGAATAGTTGCCTTGGGGCGGCGCAGGAATTTAAAATTTAAAGGAATACGATTATGCGGAATAAGGTTGGTACACTCTTTTGCTTCTTCTACTTGGTTTTACTGGGGGTTATGCCTATTTTTGCTTTCGAGGTTGACGGCAAGGCTCCGGAACTTGAGGGCGGACCCTCTGTTGATCAACTCAACGATCAGATCGCGGAGGCTTTCAATAAGGTGTTGGAAACATTGGAGGATAAAATAGGAGGCATTGACAGTAAGCCGGAAAAGTTTATTAAAGCCTGGGGCAACGCCTCAGTATTCGCAAGTCATGGAGCTACTCAGCGAAGCTACGTCGGGTTTAATTTTCTTACCGTCAGTGTCGGCGCAATGTTCGCAATACAATATCCTTCAGACCCTTTTGCCATTGTGAATGATCTGGAAATTCTCAATAATCGTATTAATAACGACGGAGATATAGCCATTGGAGTCAATACCCAACTGTTAAATGCTCATGTCAGCCTTAATACTTCTAAATTTTTACTGAAAAATCTCTATCTTGGACTCAGATTCGGCTATATGAAGATGGATAACTTATTTGACATAATGTCTTTCAACACTCTGTCCCTGGGAATAACCGCCAATTATCAGATACTGCCTCGGATCAACCTTGGGGGAATAGTTGTCTGGAGAGGACTCAATGTAGGAACCGGTTTTATCTATCAGGGAACGGATATAACGAATCGTTTCAAGCTGGGCACAATCAAGGAAAGTGTAAACAGTACGCCTCTTGCTCTGAGCCTTGAGGTTGATCCTACTCTTTTTCTTGCTATGCACGTCAATACCTTTGTTATTCCTTTGGAAGTCAACACTGCGGTGCGTCTACTCTGGTTCCTGAATCTTTCCCTTGGAGTAGGAGCGGACCTGGCTTTTGGGAAAAGCACCTTGGAAGCCGGCGTAAATGGAGATATTACGGTTGACGGTCTTGCAGGACAGGGATATACCGAGAAGAATCCCGGAAATCTGAGGATCAGCGGCGGCGGAAGTATGCCGCCGGATGTGTTTAATTTGAAACTCATGGCGGGCGTTGGTTTCAGTCTGGGTCCGGTATTTCTTGATTGTCCTATTACCTACTATTTTCTAAACAACGGACTCAATATCGGGATAACCCTTGGAGTAACGCTGTAGCAATAATACTGGCGGTAAGGACTATGTTTTTTTTATTCATCGGCGGAACTGAACTGTCAAAAGTTCCGGGACTTTCTGCGGCGGGAGCTAATCCTGAAGTCATTCCCTTTACTGCGCCGGCTGATGCTGATGTGATCCGTTTCGGAGCGCCTAAAGTTGTTCAGGGACTGCCTCTGGACCCAGAGGGACATCCTTCGCCGGCGCTTATCACCAGAGCGGCAGTTATGGAAGCGTCGATTCCGATTTGCGTGGTCCGAGCCGGTTCCTACATACCGCCGACGCCGCCTTATATCGAACTTGGCGCCAGTTTCGGCAGAGACCCGCGGTTTGGTCCTGCTTTACCTGAGGCAAAAAACATTTTTGAAACCGCTCAGGAACTCGCGCACAGCATTGAACCGTCTCTGAAGTTTGCCATGATAGCAGAATCAGTTCCGGGGGGTACGACCACGGCGCTGTTAATCCTTCGATCTTTAGGCTATTCCGGCATGGTTTCTTCTGCGGGACCTAAAAATCCGGCTTCTCTCAAAGAATCGGTATGGAATGAAGCGTCGAAACGTATCGGCATTGCCCCAGGGGATTGCAGAAATGACCCGATCCGAGGATTGACGGAGCTTGGGGATCCTATGCAGGCCGCAGTTGGGGGGTTCGTAAGCGCTTTGCCTGAGAGGGTCGAGGTAGTTCTTGCGGGAGGAACCCAAATGCTTGCGGTTGCGGCTCTGCTACGTGCGCTGGGCGTGGAGAACCTGCCTATGGTAGCGACTACCAAGTATGTGACCAATGACAACAGTTCGGATTTTTCAAAATTGGCCCAGGTATTGGGGGTTAAGACCTGGGCTGCGCCGCTGGATTTTTCTGGTTCTCCTTATCAAGGACTGGGGGATTATGAGAAAGGTTATGTAAAAGAAGGAGTCGGCGCGGGAGGAGCGGTATTGTACGCCGAGCGGAAAGGTATTTCAGCAGCCCAAATTGTTGCTAAAACAAATAACCTGTATGCGGAAATGATAAAAAAATAGATTTTGATTGAAGCGGAACAAGATATCTCCGGCATATACATAAATAGCAAGAGGTTCGTCATATCATAAAATATGATGCTTGCTAAAACCGGCGCATAAGGAACGCCGGACAGCTATTTTATTATGGAGGGCTTTATGTATAGTAATAACCTTAACTCAATTTTAATCGAAGGCAATCTGGTCCGGGACCCGCTTATCAAATCAACTCCAAAAGGAACGCCAGTTTGCACCTTCAGCCTTGCCTCAAATCGTTTCTTTAAACAAGATGCCGGCTTTGAAAAAGAAGTCAGCTTTTTTGATGTTGAGACCTGGGCAAAACTGGCGGAAAACTGTTACAGTCTAGGTCATAAAGGCAGGGGCGTACGGGTTGTAGGCCGGCTTAAACAGGAACGCTGGACTGGCGCTGACGGCAAATCCCGCTCCCGAATAACCATTATAGCGGAACATGTGGAGTTTCGTCCTGAATTTAAGAAAGAAGCAGATACGCCATTGCAGAACGTCTCCCTCGGCTCTGAGCCGGTCCAGGGGCGTCAGGTTTTGCTAAAAGAATATGACCAGCCCTCTGTATTTTAAGCGGACTGAAAGAATAATCAGACGTGGTTTGTACCGGCTGAGTCATGGTAAAACCCGTCTTTCCAGTTGAAACGGCTTGTATTCGGCAGGGGCGCGGCGTTTCTTAGGGAATACATTAAATCTTTATAATCGTTTTTTTTCAAGGGACCTCCTGAAATATCGACGACGAAACGGCTGAATCCTGCTTCTTGCAGAAAGGAGATTTTATCAATTATAGAAAAAGGTTTCTCTGGAATAACGACGGAGCCGTCCCTATTGCTGATAAGCGTGAACCCTTCGCCTCTGGCATCGAAAAAAGCGCCGAAATTATAGACCTCCCTCAGATCGGCTCGTATGCGAAACAATGAGGGATACGCAAAAATCGTGATAAACGTGAAATTCCGCCGATTAGGTTCTATGGTTCGTTCTAGGTTTTGCCGGTTATTTTCAAGGGGACTAATAAAAAAATCAGTTCCTAGTGCGGCAATAAAGGAATTAGCCCAGCGGTTAAAAATATAGAGATAAGGACCCGCAATCAGGACGGTTTCAGGGTTGCGGAAATAAGAAAAATGCCCCGGATTGTTCACCACAAACCGTCGATATCCCCGGCGCAGGAGTTCCGGTATTTCTTGAGCTAATAGTTTGTCCATTGCTTGGGGAAAATAGGGGTCTAAGACAAGAATGATTTCCTCTGGCGTAAAAGGCAGAGGACCTTTGGGGTCCAGCAGATACGCTGCGGTTTGGCGGTTGTACCCAAGCATGACTCTCAAGGGTTTGACAGACTGGAGCATATATAGGTCTTCAATTCGGGAAACCCCCACATATATTCCCGGGGGAAAGATTTTAGGGTCTCTTTTCTTTGCACTGGGCAAGGTCAGGGACGGCGCATGATCCCGTCCGGGAACGCGCTTGAAATGCGCTAATGTATGGGAAATTACCGGCGCATAGCGCTTGGTCTTAGCTTTAATCTGAATAAGGTATACCATATCTCCCGCCTCGAATCCGTCGGGAATAGATATCAACAGATGGTCACCGGCATCTTCAACCGCCGTGAGCTTATGGGACTGACGATCCGAATCATCCGCCCGGTGAAGCCGTACTGAATCCCCTTGGACTGGCAGTACCGCCCCCTTAGGAATAAGTCCCCGCCGCTGGGAGGGATGTCCTTTTACTTTGATGAGACTGCCCAGACAAATACCGGTTCCGCCGCTTTGATCCGCCTTGAGCCAATCAAGCCTTGTATCTTTTTCCGTTTTCTGTGGACCCTCCCAAACGCAGCGACTGTAAAAAACAGTCTTTGTTCGGGCAAAATCATTACGAAGAATCCGTTTGCCTGCGGCTATCGCTTCCTGTAGAGCCGCTGGGGTTCCCTCCAACGCATCGATAACCAAACGGTATGCAGAAACCACGGTTCCCACATATTCGGCGCTTTTCATCCTGCCTTCGATCTTGCAGGAATTGATTCCAGCCTCAGCCAATACCGGCAGTTCCTCAAGCAACTGCAAATCCGAGGGACTGAAATAATAGCCCTGTTTCTCAGGATCATGCTGATAATAACGCCTGCATGCTTGGGTACACATTCCGCGGTTAGCCGACTTTCCTCCCAGAAAACTGGAAAACAGGCAAAGTCCTGACGCACTGACACACAGGGCTCCGTGAACAAATACTTCCAGCTCTACATTGGTATTAAAACGGATCTCCTGAATCTCCTCAAGGCTAAGTTCCCGGGCTAACACAACCCGGGAAACGCCGTACTTTGAAAGCACGTTCACCCCTCTAGCGGAAGCGATATTCATCTGCGTTGAAGCATGAAGCTTGAGAGACGGAAAATATTCCCGAACCAGGGGAATAACGCCAAAGTCTTGAATAATAACGCCGTCTGGTCCCAAAGCGGCTAAATATTTGAGGAGCTGATACAGTCGGTCTGCTTCACGCTGTTCAAAAACCGTATTGACTGTTACATAGAGTTTACGCCCCATCCGATGCAATGATCGGACTGCGCTTTCAAACTGAGGATAGGCGAAATTAGCGCTCCGCATCCGGGCGTTAAAATTTTTAAGTCCCAGATACACCGCGTCCGCCCCGGCTCCAACCGCCGCGTCTAGGGCTTCAGGAGACCCTGCGGGCGCAAGTAATTCCAAGGATTTCATAGTTTCGATGACAGTATAGCATGATTAGCGGAACTGTGAATAGTGAAAACCCCAAGGCAGAATCATAAAAAGAATAAATAATGTATAACAAACCCTCCATTTCTTCACGCTTGACAGGGGCATCCTTTTTGTTATAGAGTAGTATGAATTTTAATAAACTGGTAAGGGGTAGAGTGATGCTAAATTGGGTATTATATATAATCCTCCCTCTTGCCGGGTTAACCTTAGGCTGGACTATTAGATGGCTATATGCCAGATACTTATCAACCGCGTCGGAACAGCAAGCTGAACATATTAAACAGGATGCGATAAAAGAAGCGGAAGCTAAAAAGAAGGAGATTCTTCTTGAAGCGAAAGAACAAGCTATTCGTGAACGGAACCAGCAAGAGAGGGAAACTCGGGAGCGCAGGGTTGAATTGCAGCGATACGAACGCCGTGTCATGCAGAAAGAAGAAACTATAGAAAAAAAGACGAGTCAGATTGAAAAAACAGAACAAGCGCTCGCTACAAAAGAACGGAATTTTCAGGAACGGGAAGCCGCTTTAGAGAAGGAAGAAGAACGGTATCGGGTGGAACTTGAACGAATTTCCGGTTTAGGCGCAGAGGACGCGAAGGCTATCATTATCCATAATTTGGAAAATGAGGCTCGGCATGACGCACAGGGGTTGATCAATAAAATCGAACAGGAAGCAGCGCTTTCAGCTGAGAAAAAAGCCCGGGAAATTTTAGTGGCTACGATTCAGCGGTTGTCCACGGAAGTTACCGGCGAAGTGAGCGTCGCTACTGTTATCCTGCCTAATGACGAGATGAAAGGGCGTATTATTGGGCGGGAAGGGCGGAATATTCGTACCTTGGAGACCCTTACCGGGGTGGATATCATCATTGACGATACTCCGGAAGCAGTGGTTATTTCTTGTTTTGATCCGGTGCGGCGGGAAATTGCCAGAGTAGCCTTAGAACGGCTTATTATTGACGGCAGAATTCATCCCGCTCGAATCGAAGAGATTGTTACCAAAGTGAGCAAAGAGATTTCCCAGAAAATCTTTGAAGAAGGTGAAAAAGTTCTCTTTGATCTGGGAATTCATAATATCAAACAAGATACTATCCGTGCCTTAGGACGGCTCTATTTCCGTACCAGTTATGGTCAAAACGTCCTCTATCATTCCAAGGAAGTAGCGATTCTGGCGGGTATTCTTGCAGCTGAAATTGGGGCTAACCGGGAACTGGCTAAACGGGCGGCGCTGCTTCACGATATAGGCAAAGGGGTTGAATCTGATTCAGACCTGAACCATGCGGAAATCGGCATGGATATGGCTCGAAAAATGGGGGAAGACCCTCGGATTATCAACGCCATTGGAAGTCACCACAACGACATGGAGCCGTCCTGTATTGAATCTGTACTAGTCCAGATTGCGGATGCTATTTCCGCGGCTCGTCCCGGGGCCCGGCGGGAGACCTTAGACAACTATATCAAACGCCTTGAAAATCTGGAAAATATCGCCGCTGGTTTTGTGGGCGTTGAAAAATCATACGCCATACAAGCGGGAAGGGAATTGCGGATTATCGTTAATAACGAAGCGGTCAATGACGAACAGTCCCGAGAGTTGGCGAAACAGATAGCTAAAAAAATCGAAAACGACCTTCGGTATCCGGGCAGGATCAAGGTGACGATCATCAGAGAAACCCGTATTATAGAATATGCGCGATAACACAGGTCTCTTACGAGTTATTATGATTGGGGATGTCATGGGAGATTCAGGGCTGGAAGCGCTGGAAAACCTGCTCCCTAATCTTATCAAAAAATACAGCTCAGATTTTGTTGTGGTAAATGGAGAAAACGCCGCCGCCGGTTTCGGACTGACCGAAGCCTTGCTGGATCGTATTCTTGCCGCCGGCGCGGATGTGGTTACTTCCGGGAACCATGTCTGGGAGAAACGGGAGTTCTGGACCACCCTGGAACATAATGCTCGAATCCTGCGTCCCGCGAACTATCCTGAAGGATGTTCAGGTCAGGGCTTGGTTAAGGTTGAAAAAGACGGGGTTTCTTGGCTCGTGGTGAATCTGCAAGGCCGAGAATTCATGCCCCCCATTGATTGTCCCTTTAAGACTTTTGATCGGATTTGGACCCAAAATAAGGACCCTATCATACTGGTTGATTTCCATGCGGAATCAACCAAAGAAAAAGAAAGCCTTGGATATTATCTTGACGGCAGGGCTAGTCTGGTAGCGGGAACCCATACGCATATTTTAACTGCGGATGAACGGATATTGCCTCTGGGTACGGGCTACATCACCGACTTAGGCATGACCGGAGTAATCCAAAGCGTTATCGGTATGGATACTAAGGTTTGTATTGACCGGACAAAAACTCAAGTGATGCATCGTATGATTTGCGCCCAAGGACAAGGCGCCGTCCATGGGATTGCGGCGGAGATTGATCAGGAGACCAAAAAAACCGTTTCTATTACACGAATACATCAAACCCCTCTTGATTGCATTAACGCTTCATTGACAACTCCCCCTGCCTAAAGGCACGGGCTTTACGGCGCTTTCGGTAAATTCAGTAAATAATGAGATTTCCCCCGTAGGTTAAACCTGCTCCAAATCCTACGGTCATAATGAGATCTCCTCGGCTGAGTTTTCCGTTGCGGTTCAGCTCGTCTAAGGCGATAGGAATTGAAGCTGAGGAAGTATTAGCGTACTCTTCGATATTAAGAAAGAATTTATCCTCTGGTATGCCGAGGCGTTTTGCCGCGGCGCTTACAATCCGGGCATTTGCTTGATGCGGCACAATCCACCGCACCTCGTCAATCGTAAGGCTCTCTTCTTTCAAAAGGTTTGTTATAATTCCGGTTATGGCTTTGACCGCAAAATTATAGACCGCTCGTCCATTCATTTCAATATGAGGCGGAGTCTTAATGATTTCTCCAGCCTTAAACTTGTTTCGAGACCCTCCTTTCTTTATAATCAGATAATCCGCGCCCGCGCCGTCAGCTTTTAAAATAGTTCGCAGGATTCCCCGTTTCCCTGAACCTGTAGAAGGATTGCCGGTTTTTTCAAGCAGTACCGCCCCGGCGCCGTCTCCAAACAGGATGCAGGTTCCCCTATCGTTCCAGTCGATAAAACGGGATAATACTTCAGCCCCGATAACTAATATCCGTTTTCGAGAAGTATTAAGCCCAAGCAGTCCTGCCGCCATTTCAAGTCCGTAGATGAAGCCGCTGCATCCAGCGCTGATATCTACAGCTCCGGCGTTTCGGGCGCCTAATTTATGCTGAATAATACAAGCCGTTGAAGGACACCCATAATAATCCGCTGTAGCGGTAGCCAAAATAATCATATCCAACGTAAGGGCTATTTCTTCAAGAGTTTTTTCCCTACAGTCTTCTTGTTTAAGCGCCGCAGTAAGAACCGCTCGAGAGGCGTCCAACGCTAAATCGCTGCATCCGGTATTATCATCTGCAATATGCCGGGACCCAATGCCCGTATGGGATCTAATCCACTCATCATCGGTATCGACTTCGGTCGCTAAATCAACATTGGTAAGCCGTCTGGAGGGCACGGCGCTTCCAGTAGCCCTGATCTCGATTGCCATAAAGAATCCTTATACTTACTAACAAATTGCTTGAACCTATCAAGAGAAACCTTGAAATGTTAAAATTATAAGACCCTTGGGAATCTAAGGAGTTGCATGAAAAATCTTAAAAAATTTATACCTTATTTGTAACTATTACGAAGTTATTGAGTTTTTATAGTAAAAAAGAAAATATAAAGCATCTCCAAAATACTATTGGAGAATGTGATTTTAATGCGACGATTTTCTTGCCTGCCGTAACCGGTTATCCTCCTCCCGGTTACGGTTTTTTTTTCTCTGAATAAGACATTCCGGTTTAGTCCCAATAAGGTCTTGTCTGCCGGCTTGGGTGAGCGCTTCTATGACAAGAGCGTGTTGTTCAGGCTTGTTGAAATGCAGTAAGCTCCGTTGGAACTGTTTTTCC
Source organism: Treponema sp. (assembly GCA_031280155.1). Lineage (GTDB taxonomy): Bacteria > Spirochaetota > Spirochaetia > Treponematales > Breznakiellaceae > JAITHW01. Next base: position 9,085 of record JAITHD010000080.1, read on the forward strand.
TTTGCGGAAGGAACATGGATAGGCTGCATAGTCCGGGGATCAAGCCCGGTTCGATACATCACGGTAGAGAGGGTTCCCGGAGTCGGGTAAAAGTCCTGAACCTGCTCAGGGATAAAACGGCTTTTTTTCAAATAAAGCGCCAATTCTATAGCGTCCTCCAAGGCGGTTCCCGGATGTCCTGACATGAAATAGGGGATAAGATACTGTTTGAGATTGAGTTTGCGGTTTATTTCCTCATAATCCCGCTTGAACTTTTCGTAGGTTTCAGCCCTACTCTTGCCCATAGCGTTCAGTGCAAGCGGCGCTCTGTGTTCAGGCGCAACTTTGAGCTGCCCGCTCAGATGATAACGGCACAAATTTTCCAGAAATAGGTTTCCATAACGCTTATCCATTTCCAGATAATCAAACCGAATCCCAGAACGGATAAAAATTTTTTTGATCCCCTTCATGGAACCTTGATTTCTGAGAAACCTAAGAGTTTCTAAATAATCCCGATGACTTACCCGCAGCTTTGGGCAGGGTTGAGGGTAGAGACATTCTCGGTCAGGACAGAAACCGCCTTCTGCCTGACGGGTACAGCCGGGACGGTAAAAGTTTGCCGTAGGACCTCCAACGTCATGGATATAGCCCTTAAAATCCTCTTGGTCCGTCAAAATCCGGGCTTCCCGAAACAGGCTCTCCCGGGTTCTGCCGGTAACCGCCCGCCCCTGATGAAACGCAATGGCGCAAAACGAACATCCGCCGAAACAGCCTCTGCTCGAAGTCAGAGAAAAGGAAACTTCTTTCAATGCCGGGACGCCGCCGTCGGCATCGTACATGGGGTGGGCTTTACGAGTATAGGGAAGTTCATAAACTTCATCAAGTTTGACCTGAGACAAAGGAAAAGCCGGCGGATTTTGGATCACCCATCGATCCCCGTCGTTGAGCTCCGCCAAAATCCGGGCGCTTTTAGGGTCCCCATTCAGCCGCTGAAGCATAAAATGTTCAGCGTATTGCCGCAGCCCTTGCGGATCCGTTCCCTTGATCGATTCATAAGCTGGAAGCCGTACCCAATCTTCATTAACCAGCTCTTGAGGAAAACCCTGAGACCGGATACAAGTTCCCCGGATGTTCCGAATGGTTCGAATGTCTTGATTTTTTTCCAGTCTGTCGGCGATTTCTAGGATAGGACTTTCTCCCATGCCGTAGACCAGCAGATCCGCCTTGGAATCGAGCAGTATTGAACGCCGTACCGTATCAGACCAGTAATCATAATGTGCAAACCGACGCAGACTCGCTTCGATTCCGCCGATGATAACCGGTACGTCTTTGTAAACTGATCGGATGCCTTCAACATATTTAAGAATAGCCCGATCAGGACGGAACCCCGGTTTGCCTCCCGGAGAATACGCATCTTCTGAGCGGCGTTTCTTTGCGGCGGTATAATGGGCTACCAGAGAATCCATATTCCCAGAACCCACGAGAAAACCCAGCCGTGGTCTGCCTAAAACCGTATACGAAACCGAATGTGTCCAATCCGGCTGGGGAATAATCCCAACCTTAAATCCGGCGCACTCTAAAACACGAGAAATCACCCCTCCCGCAAAGGAAGGGTGATCGATATATGCGTCTCCTGAAACAAAAATGAAATCACAACATTGCCATTTCCGATCATGCATATCTCTGCATGTTACTGGAAGAAAATTGATTCTTCGGGAAGGCATAGTATGAATAAAAGACTAGACCCCAACAACAGAGGTAACTTCAGGAACTTCCCGTTTCAGATTGGCTTCAACCGCCATTTTTAAAGTCATCTGTTTCATGGGACAGGAACCGCACGCGCCGGTCAATCGCAGTGAAACCGTACCATCCGGCGCGACGGAAACCAATTCCACATCTCCACCGTCCGCTTGGAGGGAAGGACGAATCCCGTTAAGGGCGTTTTTTATTTTTTCTTCGAGCATAAGTTTTCTCCTTAATATCTAGTATACTAAGAGATTCTTATTATGGCAATCTAATAAGAGGAGTTATATATGAAACCGCTAGAAACTTGTACGGTTGGTATTATCGGCTTAGGGATGATGGGCGGAGCCTTTGCAACAGCCCTTAGGACTAAAGAGGTTATGGGAGCCGGCGGACGGATTCTTGCCTGCGATCTTGACGAAGAGTCTCTTGGGGCTGCGAAAAATGACGGATCCATTGATGAAGGCTTTACCGCGCCGGAGCTGATGTTGGGACAATGCGATCTGGTATTGCTCTGTATTAACCCGTCGGCGCTGCTTCATTTCATGGAAAAATGGATGTCCGCTTTTAGACCGGGAGCGCTGATAACTGATATTGCAGGGATAAAATCCAGTATTGTCGCGGCTATGGAGCGTACTCTTCGGGAGGACCTTGATTTTATCCCTGGTCATCCTATGGCGGGGAGCGAGAAAGCAGGCTATGCTCATGCAAACCGCTGTAATTTTCATGGAAAAAATTATATTCTCACCCCTCTCAAGCGGAATAAGCCGGAAAATCTCGCTTTTCTTAAAGATATGATTAGGCGTATGGGTTTTTCCCGGATTACTGAAACTACCGCTGAAGACCATGATCGGAAAATCGCCTTTACCTCCCAGCTTTCTCATGTGATTGCGGCAGCCCTTATTGATTGTGAACCTGATCAAGAAATTACTCGTTTTGGGGGAGGCAGTTTTGAAGACCTCACACGGATCGCTATGCTGAACGTCCCTATGTGGACTGAACTTTTTCTGGAAAATCAGCAGGAACTGGTACAGCGGATAAGCCAATTTCAGGGAAGTTTAGACAAACTAAAAGGCTTTATCGCTGAAGGTTCGCGAGAAGCTCTTGAGGAAAATCTAAGACTTGTCCGGGAACGCCGAGGGGCGATGCGTTGAGGCTTCTCCAGTAAGGCAGGGTCTGATTATTCACTGTTAAAACCCGCCGGACCCTCAGGATTATTGACAAACCGATAGGGTCCGGCCCATACTTATTCTATGACGGCTGTGTATCAGTGTATGCTGACCCCCTGGTTTTGGCTGGGGCTGACTATTCTCTTTACGGTAATTGAAGGGATTACCGCCTTTAATCTGATAACCCTGTGGTTTGCCCTTTCTTCCCTTATCATGATCTTTGTTTCCGGCGCTGTGGAGTCCTTGGACCCGGGTTTTCGGTTTAAGCTGCTTGTCGGGCTGTTTCTGGGACTCTCCGGGCTGTTTCTGGGAGGGGCCCGGCCTTTTGCGATTAAAAAACTGAAAGTGGGCAAGGTAAGAACCAATGTTCACAGCCTTATTGGGCAGACCGCTCTTGTTACGAAAAAAATAACCAAATTCAGCCCTGGGGAAATAAAAATCCGGGGGCAGATGTGGACCGCCTTAATTCAGGATGATCGGGATATTGAAGAAGGCGCTGAATGTACGATTGTGAAAATAGAAGGCGTTAAAGCGGTGGTTTGCCGTTTATAGGAGGTAGGTGTGTATTATGTTCTGCTGGGATTAGCTGGTTTTATCCTTATTTTGATTACTTTGGGCATAAAAATCGTGCCTCAATCCCAATCTTGGGTGGTTGAGCGGCTTGGAGGCTATCACGCCACCTGGGAAGTGGGCTTTCATATTATGATTCCTTTTCTGGACCGGATTGCGAAAAAGGTTTCCTTAAAAGAGTCCCTCTTTGATTACGAACCCCAGCCGGTTATCACGAAAGACAATGTGACGATGCTGGTTGACAGCGTGGTATTTTATCAAATCGCGGACCCCAAACTGTACGCCTACGGGGTTGACAACCCGAAGCTGGCTATAGACAAGCTGACGACCACGACCCTGCGGAACGTGGTGGGAGAGCTGGAACTGGACGAGACCTTGAGCAGCCGGGATACGATTAACGGGAAACTGCGGAGTATTCTTGACGATGCCACCGATGCCTGGGGCATCAAGGTTAATCGGGTGGAGGTAAAAAACATTGATCCTCCGGATTCGATTAAAGACGCGATGGAAAAGCAGATGCGGGCTGAACGGGAACGCCGGGCGGCGATTCTCGCTGCCGAGGGGGAAAAGCAGTCGGCGATTCTCAAAGCCGAAGGGGAAAAACAGTCCTTGATCCTTGCTGCGGAAGCTCGGAAAGAGGCGGCGATGCGGGAAGCCGAAGGGGAAGCCGCCGCTATTCTGGCGGTGCAGAAGTCCACCGCCGACGGGCTCAACATGATAAAATTGGCGGTGGGCATTGACGGCGCTTTAAAACTGAAAAGTTTTGAAGCCCTCCAAAAGGTCGCCGACGGGCAGTCCACCAAGATCATCATCCCCTCAGATCTCCAAAGCCTTGCGGGCATGGTTGCCGGTCTTTCAGAAATCGGAAAACCCTAGTTTTCCCAAGCGTATAGTTCTAGCTGCACCACAAAAGACACAATTATTACCAATTGCCTAAGCAATAAACTGCAAGTAATGAACCATCCCATATCGATTTAATAACGTTGACGATGGACGGATCAAAGAAGTAACAGGTATTTGGTGATGATCCGCGCCATAGTCGGAGGTATACATCTTCAGGATTATTCTAGTCATATAAGCTTTGCTTTAAGGGAGTTCCTTGAAAAAAAGCGGTCTGAGGAACAATCCTCAGACCGCTTAAACTTAACTATAGAGCCTCTTCACGCAGGGAGACCTATCAGTTAGTTTTAATTCCAGTAGACGTACAGACCAGTTATACTGGGGTCTGGTGTGAAGACGTTAAAGGTGTTTGTTGTTCCCACCAAATATTGGCTAAATGGGCTGGAGGCACTACTGATCTCTTCCAGACGCATCGAGTCATAAGCACGAGAATAATATATCCACGTCCCCCTATACCCATATAACGATCATAATAATAATATCCACCAGTTCCGCTTACAGTTACCTGTATTTTTCCCCTGCGACTATATCTAACTTGCTGTCTGATAAAGGGCTATCGTTGCGTGGGTCGAAACTATAGACGCTGAATATTGTGGTAGGAAGAGTGTAGCTATACCCCACATTATAGCCCTCCCTACTGGTAGTGAGGAGGGTTCTGAGGGTGGCGTCTATTGGTATATTCCACTCCCCATGCTTATCGATGTTGGTAATCCGCTTTCTAATATATAGGTTTACCCCTGCTGCTTTTCTCAGCTTGACAACAAACTCAAGTGTCGTACTGTTAAGGTTGGTATTCCCCTTGCCAAATGCATACGCGGGAATATATAACTCCCATACAAAATAGAATGATTCAGAATAAGATCGACCGTCTACCACTACCGTAAAGGTTACTGAGTGGCATCCGATGTGATAGTTTACGGATTTCAAGGTAATAACGTCAGCGCTGCCGCCGGTTATACCATTTGGGGATTTCCCATCA
>JAITHD010000099.1 GCA_031280155.1 Treponema sp.
TTGGCTGCGCCGCGTTTGAAGACGAACTCTTCGCGCTGCTGCGCGCCTATTTCCCCCACAGGTTTTGAGGATGCCATAACACAATTCGTATTAGGCGCCTCATTGTGTGGCTGGGAATGAAGCATAACGGAATGACCCTGCCAAGCCCGCCAACCGCGGCGCTGTTTTTTATCGCCGAAGAGAAGGGATTTTTTAAGGAAGAAGGGCTGAACTATGAGGCGGTAACGATAGATACCACCACCGATACGGAAATGAAAGATGAGTTTTGCTGTATGGTGGCGGCTTCCGGCGCGGCGGATAAGGCTCATACCGAAGAGCTTGCGAAACTGACTCGGGCGATTCAGAAGGCGTCGAAATTTGTTGCGGATAACCCCGAAGAAACCGCGCGGCTGATTGCCGAAAAAAATATGTTCCTGGGGACCCGAAAGTCAACGCGGAACTGCTTAGAGGCTACAATTACCGAGCTTCTGTGAGCGAAGCGAAAACCGCCATTGAGCAGAATGGGCTGATAAATAAATTGGTGAATATCAGGCGGCTTACGGACACGGTATTTCTTCCCCTGCGGGGACATCCCGGACTCGCTCTATAAATAAAGCCCAATATGATATGCACCGGTCTTTGAACCGGACAGATTTGTATTTTAAAATGGATATATCAGATGATGAAATTGAATTTATCCGGTTCGGCGCAACCCCTCAGACTTTAAGTATGGGGATATAAGGCGCAACAAACGTTTTGTAACAACATCCTTGACCAAATGTGTAATTGCGCCTAAAAAAATTCGTGAATTATGAAATTTACTTGGATAATATTTAAAAATATACCGATAACAAAATCGTATCCATGGTTTTTAGGGAAAATCAAGGAGAGAACAATAGGGGAATGGTATGAAAAACAAATTTTTTACTTTTGAGATCCGCCTCAAACGTCGTAAACAGCCGGAACGGTATGCAAAATTGGTTTAAAATTATGTTAAGCATCTACGTGGATAGGAAAGCATTATCGGAGGAGGCGAAGTTCCGTCTGAAGACGCTTGACTGGTACTGGAATAGCTCCCGCTTTCGGGGCTGCCTGAGGTGAGCCTGACCTGTCGGCATCGCCATACACCGCTCATAGTTCTACCGCTGGAAAGGGTGGTATAATCCAAAGAATAGTGTCCGAATATGCTGTACAGTATCATTGTTTTGCAGTATAGTAATAAAAATTAGTATTAAGGCAGATTTTTTATGGACTATAAAAGAAAAACATCTTTTGCGGCGCTGTTTACTGGGGTTTGTTTGACTATTATTGTGCTTACCGCCGCCGGATTGTCTCTTGTATTTATTCTCAACCTTCGTTCCGTCACTAACCAGCATATTAGACAGACCGCCCAGGCAAGCATTGACCGTTCCCGGGACAGCATTGTGTTTATGTTTGAAAAATACGGGGAGCTGCTGCACACCGCCGCCTGGGGCGCCGCAAGCCTGCTCAAACAAGAAGACCTTGATCCCCAAGAGCTGATCAGCTATTTCAGCCGGGTTATGGAACCCAGCCCGAATATAACGATGCTCTACTACGTCAATAATATTCCGTGGTTTCAGGAAGGAGGCATGGCGGTATTCTCCCCTGTCTGGACCCCGCCTCTGAACTGGGACAATACCCAGCGCCCCTGGTTTCGGGACGCCAAACAAGCCCAGGGCAGGGCGGTATGTACGGATCCGTACATTATCGCCACTACCAATGAGATCGCCATATCTGTATCAAGAGTGGTTTACAATGAAAAACAGGAAGATCTTGGGGTTATAGGTATTGACGTATTGGTGAACGATCTGGATTCGCTCCTCAACGGAGGGGTTGCTATGCCGGGACAGCGCATATTTCTGCTCAACAAAGCGGGTTTATTCATCAGCCATTCAGATATCAACGCGGTAATGCAGAAAAATTTCTTTGTTGAAACCGGTTTGGAGCGGTATGCGGGGCAAGCCCTCTCGTCTCCCTCCTTTGCAGCAATGGACAAGGACCTGCTTATATACGCTTCGCCGATTCCGAATACCGATTGGGTTCTTGCCTCTACCATTCCGGTTAAGGCGATGTTCGCCGGCGTAGACGCCCTGCTGATCCGCCTGATTGCCGGAGCCTTGGCGCTGCTGGGGTTCGCGGCGGCGTTGTGCGTCCTGTTCACCCGCAAGATGCTTACCCTCCCGATTCAGGAGATAAAGCGGGTCGCCGACGGGTTGGCGAAAATGGATTTTACCGTAAATTTTCAGGAGTTCAGAACTGATGATTTAGGAACCCTTCAATACGCGCTGATAAAGATTCGGGATAATCTGCAAAAAGCTATGGATTCTTTACAGGATAATCTGGGAAACACGCTGACCAACAGCAAGCGCATGAATACAGTCATTGTTGAGTCTTCTGACGCCCTGGAAGTGATTACCGATACTATGGACGGGGTCGGCGCTCACGTCAGGTCTCAGCAGGACGGGGTGCAGGCTGCGTCCGGCTCCGCCGCGGAAATCTTTGAGCGGGTTGAACTCCTCAATCAAGCGGTCCAGAAACAGGGGGAGCATATTGGGCAGTCTTCGGCGGCGATTGAAGAGATGGTGGCGAATATCAGCTCAATCCGCTCGGTAGTGGTCAACACGGGAAAAACGACGGACACCCTCACCAAATCTTCCGCGACGGGGCACCGGATGCTGGTAAAACTGTCGGAAGTCCTGAAGGGTCTTGAGGAACAAGCCGCGGCTCTGCAAAACACGAACAAAACCATCGCGGATATTGCGGGACAGACGAATATTCTGGCAATGAACGCGGCGATTGAGGCTTCTCACGCCGGGGAAGCGGGAAAAGGCTTTGGGGTGGTTGCCGGGGAGATTCGCAAGCTGGCTGAACGGTCCGGCAAAGAATCCGAATCCATCGCGGCGGAAATCAAGAAAATGGATCAGGCGATTAAAGAGATCAGCGGGGTTTCCAAGGATACGGTAAACTCGATGGATACGATCTTTCGGGAGATAAAGTCAATGGACGATTCCTTCAGCACCGTAAACCATGCGGTAGAGGAACAGTCCGCCGGAGGCGCTCAGATTCTCTCGGCGTTACAGACCATTCAAGATATGACCGAACAGGTCCAGGACGGGACCGGGGTTATCTTTCAGCGGAGCCGGGAAATTCAGCGGGAACTGCAAAGACTTTCGGCTATTTCTCAGGAAGTAACCGCCAGCGTCGAGGAAGTCCGAATCGCCAGCGGGAATATTACGTCTTTTCTGGAAAACGCCAAAGCGATTGCCGTTTCCCCAGAGAACCCTCCGGCCCGGCAATGGTAGCGGTTTCCCCTGAAGCCTCAATCACGTTGAATATGCCTCCCGGCCGAAAGGCTTGATAAGAATGAGCAAAGTCGTCATACTGATATTGCACTCACCGATTGAATCCACTAATATAGGAGCATCATGTTTAAAAAACTATTTAAGAGCAGAGTAAACAAAGAGGATTCCCCTAATTACTGCGAGGTCGGAATGGTCATTGATAAATGGAAAAGTTTTTCTTTTATCGCAGCTTACGGTGAGGTTAATACCTACGATCCTATTTTACATTATGCAACTGGTTATGCAAATACCGCTGTAGCAATTAACGTCGATCCTGATATGGGACAAGTTCTAAAAATCGTTGTCTTACAACCCAAAAACACCTACAGCGGTGAGTCGCGTTCAAATACTGGACATAAGAGAACATACTACAAACATACTCATGTTATTAGCGACCTTTTTGGTGGCATATCAATCGTAGATTTCCATGATTGTAAGACCTGGGACGAAGCCTTAGACTACATTAAAACGTATAGTTCATAAGTTTCACATTCTAGCTTTACAGTTTGAAGATTATACCCTTACTATAGAGGTTATTACTGTAAAGTCGTCCGTAGCTCCTTTGGCGGTTGGGTTTCCCCTGAAAGCTCAATCACATAAAAGCTGTCATTGATGTAGAAAAATGCCATGTCAAAAGCCTTCTGATGATTAAACAGCTTCTTGGAAAAACAACAAGTTCTATAAAACCCCCGCCTCACCCGATGCAGTAAGCGGCAATTATTGTCCTCATACCCCGGTTGTAATGACGCTATCGCCTCTTTTGATAGCCTTTATACTTGATCCGCGCCTTCAAAAAAGAGCGGCAAAGGCAGAAGGCTTTGCAGAAAACTATTTTCCCGAAGCGCCGGGACCGTCAGTCCCGCCAAAGGGGAAGTTAAAAAACGGAGCGCCTCAAATCGATCTAGAGTTATGTCAGGAGATGCCTTTGTTTCTTGCGCCGACGCTTCGCCGCCCTGTACAGACAGACCGAGCCTGAGATGCCCTTCAATCTCAAGAACAAAAGAACCTTCTTGCAGGGTCCGCATCTGAGAACGGAGTTTGAGAAAAGGTTCAATAAAACGAAGATAATCAAAAACCGCAAAATGGTAAGCCGCGCTTTGGCTGTAATCTTCGGCAAACCGATAAAGCCCTTCGATTTTTTCTATTTCATGAGGTCCTGCTCCAACCTCCACTGAATCCCCTTGCCCCGCTTCTTTCCGGTGGCGTACAACCAAACCGATTACCTCAGCCAAACAGGAAAAATCCTTCAAAACAATCTCTTCAATCCGGTTACCTCCGCTGGTACAGAGCAGATACCCTTGAAAATCTCCGCTCTCAAGAACCGCGAAAACTTGAGCTTTCCAGGACGAGATAATATCAAAAAACCGGTCTCGGTTCCGCCTGAGTCGGGCCGGCTTGGCTTCGTGGAGCGCGTACATCTGATCGAGCAGCGCCGTATCAGTCGATTTGACCGGCTCAAGCGAAAAAGCGGTATTCCATTGAGGTCCCAAGGTATGCAGGATATTGGCTTCACAGCAGGTAAAGGTATACGCCGCTCCTGCGGGAGTATAGCCGAAATACTCATAGCGCTGGCGCTGTCCTCCAAGAACGCTGAAATCGATCCCGTCCCGTTTCATGTCTTCTAACGCCATGTTCATCAGGACTTTCATATACCCCTTTGACCGGCAATAGGGGTGAACCGAAACCATGCCTATGCCTCTGCCCGGCACGGCGGCGCCGGGGAATTCCCATATCAGAGGATATGCGCCGATTGCGGCTTTGATTTTTCCTCTTTCTCTGGCTAGATAATAGATGCCGTCCATAAAATATTCACGTTTGTACAGCTTAGGCAGTAATATCGGAAAATCATGAGGACTGTGAGCTTGACTGAATACATAGTTCGCAAAATCTATCACGTCTTCATAATCTTCCGCCTGTGCAATAGCAAATTCCGCTGTCATGGTCTCTCCTATTTAGATGAACCCCGGACTTTTACCAAGTTCGCAGGGTCCATGATTGTTGGTCTCCCATTACCCTTTTACCGCTCCAATCGTGATGCCTTCTACAAAGAACCGCTGGAAGCAGAGAAATATGATAACCACCGGCAAGGCTACCAATGTGGAAGCCGCCATAAGTAAAGTATACTCTACTTCGTGCTGAGAACGGAAGAACTGAAGCCCTATGGAAAGGGTATACAGTTTCTGATTCTGCAAATAGATAAGAGGACCTAGGAAGTCGTTCCAAGACCCTAGAGCGGTAAAGATAGCCACTACCGCAATTACAGGCTTCATCAAAGGCAGCACGAGTTTGTAAAAAATCTGAAATTCCGTAGCGCCGTCAATAAATCCCGCATCGGATATTTCTTTTGGAATAGTCATAAGGTACTGGCGCATCATAAAAATATAAAACGCAGACCCTACATACGCCGGCAGGATCAGCGGATAAAAGGTGTTCACCAGACGGAATCGGGCGAATATATCGAACAACGCTACTAACACCACGGGAAATGGAATAAACATAGTTGCGATAACAACGATAAAAAGCGGCTCCCGCCCAGGCCAGTTGATACGGCTGAATCCATAGGCAATAAAGGAATTGGAAATAATTGCGCCGATAACCCCAAAAATCACGATCGTGAGGGAGTTCATCATATATTGAAAGAATGGAATAAACTGAATCGCCTCGGCGTAATGCTCAAAATGCAGCTCTTTGGGAAAGAGCGTCGGCGGAATCGTCCGCAATTCCATATTACTTTTCAGAGACGTGGTAATCATCCAGTAATAGGGCAGGATAAAGATGAAACACATGCCGATCAGAACCAGCCGGGGTACAATTTTTTCAGAAAAAAGCCTCGCGGTTCTTCGATACTGGAGGTCTTTTCCCCAGTTATTGTTTGTTGCTTGAGCCGACATAGAATCCTCCTTTATACATCATAATTAACCCAACTGCGTCCCCAGCGGAATACCACTAACGCGATAATTACGCTTACCCCAAAAAACATGACTGACAGACACGCGGCATAACCCATCTTTGAATACTTGAAGGCGTTTTGATAGATGTACAGTACATAAAAATACAGCGAGTTTTGAGAACCTACAGTTCCGCCACGAGCGCCTCCTGAAATAATAAAAGCTTGGGTAAACACCTGTAATCCGCCGCTCAAGCCCAAAATAAGCTGATATAAAATAACCGGTGTAAGCATAGGCAGAGTAATGGAAAAGAATTTTCTGAACACCCCTGCGCCGTCAATTTCAGCAGATTCATAAAGATCTCGGGGAATAGAGCGAAGCGATGCCAGAAAGATCAGTGCTGGTCCTCCTGCACCGTATTGGGCTAATATCACGATAGAAGGTTTCGTGAACCGCGGGTCTCCTATCCAATCAATAAAAGGCAGATTAAAAGCTCTGAAAATCTGATTCATCAATCCGTATTGAGGATTGGTGAAGAGGATCCACACAAAGACCAGCGCAAAAGCCGGCAGGATAGAGGGAAGATAGAGAATCGCCCGGTACACTGAAACTTCCCGCACCTTCTGGTTCATTGCCAAAGCTATGGCTATGGCCACTACAAGTCCGATAGGCACCGCCAAGGCGGTATAGAAAAGGGTGTTATAGATTGCTAAGGGAAGCACCGGATCCGTAAACAATTCCCGAAAGTTTGCCAATCCAGTGAAAAAAGGGTTCCCAAATCCTGAATATTCGGTGACGCTCAAATAAAAAGAATAGCCAATAGGATACACTTGCAATACAATAAAGCCCAGAATCCAGGGAGAGATGAATAAAAGACCGTTCCGCAGATTGCGTTTATCTAATCGAGATAACATGATTCCTCCTTGAAAATAAGCTGCTTGAGACCTTATGCCGGAGGATCCCTGCGAATCCTCTCTGGCATAACCAAATAATATGACTTATTTTAGCGGAAGAAATTTATTAAGTTGAGGCTGAGTCTGCTGTTCCGCCTGCTGTAGAGCCTCTTGGGGGGTCTTCACATTCTGAACAACCATGTCTTGAGCGGTTGAAAGAGCATCCCAATACAAAGCTCCTACCGGCAGAGGCGGGCGGCTCTTGGTAAAGGAGAGGGCTTGACGGAAATAATTCTGCTTAGGCTCATAGATGGACTCGTCGTTGGCAATCGCAAGCAGTGTGGGACAGTGACCGCTGTCTTTGGTGTAAATCCGCTGACCTCCCGCTCCTGTTGCCCAATGGATAAAGGCAACAGCGGCTTCTTTTTTCTTGGACCCCGTGGGTACGACAAAAGACCAACCTCCAGCCCAGGTGGTAGGTTTGTCCCCTGCTTTTGCGACGGGAATGTAGGTAATGTCATAGTCAACGTCCGCCGCATAAGTCCGCATCGTATTGATATGCCAGTCTCCAGTTATCATCATAGCCAAATGACCAGTAATAAAAGGATGATTTTGCGGCGGATTGTTGGGAGGCAGATAGCTGGAAATAAAGGACTGTACTTGCTGGACTCCCATTTCTTTGTTGTAATCATAGAGGTACTGGAATCCCGCGACTATCCCGGGGTGGGTAGGGGTAACTTTCCCAGCCGCCAAATCCGCGAAGGAACCCCCAAAGAGGTAACCCCAAGTATAGTGCCAGCCTTGTTCCACTTGGGGGATAAAGCCGATTTTGGTATAGTTTCCTTGATCGTCTTTGGTATCAACAGCCCGGGCGATTTCCCGGAGCCGATCCAGGGTAATAGGACCGTTTTTCATATCCAGTTCCGCCGGATCAATTCCCGCGTCCCGAAGCATCTGCTTGTTGTAAAAGAGTCCTCGTGTATCCGTATCAAAAGGAAGCCCATACGTTTTGCCTCGATATTGAGCTTCTTCCCACGCAAAAGGCAGGTATTTTTTTGCAAGATTAGGATCAAGGCGCTGTAAATCAGCGGTAAGGTCTTCCAGCAGACCGTCTGAAGCGCGCTGGGCAACGGTAAACCGGTCTAGCATATAGACATCCGGTCCAGTTCCGCCTCGAACCGCAGTCATAAGACTGGTTACATCTGTTTCAGAACCCGGAACCTGTACAAATTCCACCTGTACTTTCGGGTTGGTGGCGTTGTAGGTTTCTACGATCTTTTGTAAAACACCGTTATCCGGGGGTCCGTGGGAAGTCCAGAAGACAACCTTACTCGATTGATTGCCGCCTCCGCCTGTTCCCTGCTGTCCGCTGCCGAAAACCGCCGCAACGCTCAGTACGAACAAACCAATTACCATAGCCGTTACTCGTTTCATAAAAAAACTCCTTCTGTTTTTGGAGTGCTTTGACTCCAGTATAAAATTGATGCATCGGATAACACCGATTACTATATTACTAATCCATATCTGTTTTACAAATAGGAGTTAGTCAAA
>JAITHD010000147.1 GCA_031280155.1 Treponema sp.
CCTGCGGGGTCAACGCCTATTGATTTTGCCTATAGTATTCATTCGGCTATCGGGGATCATTGTATAGCCGCCAAAGCTGACGGATCGATTATTCCGTTAAGCCTGGAATTACAGAACACCCAAGTTGTAGAGATTCTCACCGCGACTAACGCCAGACCTCATCTTAACTGGCTTAGGACGGCAAAAACCGCAAAAGCCCGAAACCGTATCCGTTCTTGGCTTCAGCAGTATGACGCTATGATTATTGAAAAGAATGTGGCTGCAAAAAAGAAACCTTCAACTCCCCAAGAACTGACGGCAAAAGAAAAAAAAGAAAAAGAGAAGGAGTCTCAGGTAATCCAGCGGGTTTTAACCCCCCAGGACCCGCAGATTCTTCAGGTAAAAGTTGAAGACCAGCGGGATTTGATGATCCGCTTTGCCCAATGCTGTAGTCCAGTTATAGGAGACCCTATTGTCGGGTATGTTTCTCGAGGCAAGGGCATTATTGTTCACCGGCAGGACTGTAGAAACTTAGGAGGCATTCCTGATTTTGCGGAACGGAAGATTGATACCGAATGGGTGGACGCGGTTTCGGCGCTGGTTAAGCGCTTCAAAGTCGAAGCTGATATAGAGAGGAATCTTTTTTCTGAGATCGAAGGAGCTGTTAAGAAATACGGAGGACATCTTATCGAAGGACGCTTAGAAGAAACTTCAAACAATCGGATGACCGGCTTTTTTACCATGCAGATAGAATGTGCTGAAGACCTCAAGAAGATGGTGAAAAATATACGGGAAATTCCGGGAGTATTCAGTATCCAATCGTTATAGAGACCATAGAAACGGTGGATTTTTCACCATCATAACAGGATTGCTCCCTATAGAACATCGTAGTATAGTTAGGCATGGCACAAGTTGAGATTAAAACGCCGGTTTCTGTACTGGATCCATCAGGCAGACCTGAAAATTTTGGATGGGCTAGGTATCCCTTGTTTTTCTATGATCCAAATCTCATTCGGGTATCTCGCCGGCAGATTAATGAATCGGATCGGTATATTATTTTCTCTTCTACCCACTTACTCATGTTTGAGATCCTTGACAGCGGTTATTTAGGCTATATCGGCGTATCAGTAGTTTCTATCAAGGATAAACAGCGAGCTGCTCAGGTTTTTATCGCGCCTTTTCCATTAGGATCCTGGGATTTACCGCCAAGCAGTGAAAACGGTTCTATAAAGATACTGCAAAAAAAGTCGCTTCTCAACTTTATAACAATGGATAAAGGCATACGGATCATCAAAGCCGATATTCCTAAACTTGGACATCAGCGCCGGCTCCGGGGAGAGCTGGTATTGTTTGAACCTTCCGGGGCTCAGTCCATTGTAACCCACATGCCGTGGCGCCGAGAAAAAGAAGCGTTCCGGTATTCTCGGCGTTCCCCTTGGTATATTGTCGAAGGGGTTATGCAGTTCGGCACCTCCGAAATAGTGTTTACCAGAGGAAACGCTTGGGGTATCTTTGACTGGAATAGAGGAGTTCGTCCCCGAGGGGATCTCCGGTATTGGGCGGCAGCCTGCGGGTTAAGCAACGGAAAACAAATCGGTTTCAGCGTGGGCTACGGTTCGGCTGATTCCGGCATGGGAACAGAAAACGCGTTTTTTCTGGAAGGCAAACTGCATAAGCTGGATCAAGTAACCTTTCATATTTCTCCAACAAATTGGCTGCTTCCTTGGCATTTTACTAGTAATGATAATCGGCTGGATATGCTGTTTACTCCCTATCAGGAACGGGCGGAACATAACCAGATGTTTTTTCATTCTCTGAAATTCCGGCAAGTATGCGGTTTTTTTTCAGGAAAAGTTATTCTCGACGACGGCGCTCTCCTTGAGTTTCAAAACATCGGCGGTTTTACGGAGCGGCGGAAAACCAGATTTTAATCATTCCCCTTTGCTTGGTTCAAATCCTGTAGGTCTTTGGCAAGATCAAACAGTTCCGAGTCTGACAAAGCCGACTCAACCAATTTCGACTCCATATTCCGTAAATAAACCAGCGCCGTCTTGACCGGTAAATCTGAAAAGGCTTTTGCCGCAGACCGATAACAACTAAGCTGTACTATATGAGATTCAGGGTTCAGATACCGATCTGTTTTGAAATCAACAATGACGCATTGCCCTTGATATTCATAGATCAGATCCATAGCACCCCGGATCAGTACGGTCTTGTTCAAGGAATCTTCTGTTTTAGTCTTCTGTAAAGGCAGAATAAAGGGAAATTCCGCCTGCCGGCGAGGGGAACCTGCGGCTTCCTGCCCTTGAGGACTCTCCAAAAAGCGTTGAGCCAGCTCTAAGGCTTCAGTTGTTATGGTTTTCAGCGCGCTTTCAGATAATTCCGCCCTATGAAACAGGTTATACGCTTCTTGGTATGCGGTTTCCCTCAAAGCCTCTTTCAAAACGTTTCCAACAAGGAGCTTTTCTATTACCTGATGGCACAAAGTCCCAAATCTTCTTCGCAGCTCTTCACTGGTCAGAATTGTACCTTCCGGGCTTTCCTCCTCTTTTATCGGCTCTGCCGCTGGGGTATCGAAAACATCAAAAATGGAGTCGCTTTCCAAAAACGGAAGCTGAACAGCGCCGGCGGTTCGCGGGTGCAATGAAGCGTAATAATTTTCCAACTGGCTAGGACTGGTATGTATAATCTTTGACGCTGCGGCTTGACAGGGGGGTATTTTATAAAAGGCTTCCAGCGATACTTGGGACTCTCCAGACAAGCGCTTCTCAGTGAGGGACCGTGTCTGGCGGCGCAGGTTTTGAAGCTCCCCGCGATATTCCTGTATGTTCAGGGGCTCAAGCGGAAACAACTGGTACAACTGAACCGCTTGAGGCGCTTCCTTCAGCCCTAAGGAAAAAAGGTCTAAGAAAGATTTTTTATAGACTTTTCCTTTGGAATTTCGATGTTCCTCCTCAACAAGCGCCTTGACTCGTTCTTTGGGGTCAAAATAAAGAAGCCGTTCATTTTCTTTTTTGGTTACGTCTCGGCTTCCGATAAGAATCAACCGTTCCTTGGCTCGAGTCGCGGCAACATAGAAAAGCCGTTTAAGTTCCGCTTCGGTCTGCTGATTGGCAAGTTCCTGCTGGATACTATAAAAATAGTTGATTCTTGGGTCTTTCCGTTTCGCGGTATCTGATTTCAGATTAATAACCGGTCCATAGACAGGATCGAGAAAATAGAGCTTATCATTCGTATCCCCTCGGCTGGAAGCCCCCGCGTTAGCAAGGATCACAACAGGAAATTCCAAACCTTTGCTCTTGTGTACGGTAATAAAGAGAACCTTATCCTTCAATTCCGGTATATCTTCGGTTTCGGTCTTGTCAGTGGTTCCTATTCGGGGGGCTAACTCGTCCAGAAACGCCCCCATCGTGAGCCGCCGCTGATCCGCTTTCAATGCAAGGGCGTAAAGGTATTCAAAATGTTCTATATTAGACTGGGAAGGTTCATCATAGAGCAGATACGTCCGGTATCCGGTTTCATACCAGAGATAGGCTACTATCGGCGCAATTTTCTGTACGTCAATGCGGTTTTTAAGTTCCCTAATAATGTTTTCGCCCTGCTTGTACCGTTCCCGTTCTGAAGGGCTGCTGAACCATGAATCTTGCGGGGCTGAGGTAAAAGGCTCGTCAGGACGTTCCAGCATAATTTTAAACACGCTTTCATCTCCTAATTTGACAAACGGAGAACGAAGCGCCGTCGCGTAGGCGTTACGATCCAGCGGAAAGAGACTCAGCCGCAAGACGGCATAGAAATCATTAGCCGGACCTTCTGCAAAAAGCCCTCGAGGGTCTGCGGCGCTGAAAGGAATCCCTGCTTCCCTGAAAACCCGCTCATATTCGTTTTGGTGAGTCGTAGACCTGAAAAGTACCGCTACTTTCCCAAAGCCGAATTCCCCGGCGCTTACGCCTTTGACAATCCGCTGGGCTGTAGCAAGGGCTTCTCCAATTTCCTTGGAAGTCTCTATAGTTTCGTCATTATCTTCGCATCCTCTGTCCCGCTGGGTTTCCTGAATAAAAACCTCAACCGCCGGAGGAACTTCCGGTCCCTGCCGTACCTTGTTAGGTCCGGGGCGCATAGGAGAAAATTCCGCTTCAAAAGGGGCTTGAGGGATTCCGAATACTCCGGGAAATAAAGCGTTGAAAAAGTCCACCAGCTCCGGCGCGGATCGGTAATTGGTACTGAGACACAGAGAGGCTTGCCGTTCTTTTCCCAATTCTTGTGCAAGCCCGCGAAATACCGATACGTCAGCGCCTCTGAACCGATAAATCGACTGCTTTTCATCTCCTACAAAGAAAAGTTTATCCGGCGCAAGAGCTTCTGCTGCGGGAATATTCCCGGCGGTTCCCGTGTCGTCCCGTTCAGCCAACAGATAGAGAAGATTTTTCTGTAACTTATTGTTATCCTGAAACTCGTCTATCATAATAGCCTTGATATGCTGTTTATAGTATGTCCGAAGCTCCAGGTCATTTGTGAGAATATCCACCGCTAATTCCGCAGTATCCCGAAATGAGATCAGCCCCTTAATCCGTTTCCGTTCCAGAAAAAGCCGCTCATACTCATCAAGAATTTTTCCAATACTCAGAATATCCTCTTGAAAAAGAAGGGTTTGGGCAAGAGAAAGAAGCTGAGGACATCTTTTTTCTTTCAAAAGTGCAGCGGCTTCCTGAAACGCTATCAGTCCTGGGGCTTTACCGGCTCCGGGTTTACGAAACGAATCTGGAGATTTCAGAAATTCCGCGATTTCAATCAGTCCATTGATCTGAGCAGGCTCAAAGCCCATTGGCAGAGGAAGTTGGGAACGTATCGCGGCTTGCGCTTTCTGTAAGAGATCGGATTTGCTTTTAGAAGCGTCTATAGCGAGAATAGCATGGCAAAGCTCGGTTATCTTTTGACCGCAGATTTCGGTTTCTGACTTGATAAAGTCGATTTGTTTTTTTCCCTGATCCCTAAAATTTCCGGGCTTGATAAAACTGAAGACCTTCATCGCTGCGTCGGCAAAGAGCTTTTTAACTACCGCTTCAAAAGTATGAGCCGCTACCAGCCGGCAAACCGCTTCGTCCTGACGGTGGCGCATGATGATTTCTATAGCGGTTTCTACTGCGGTTCGGACCAGCTCCGCTTCATCAATCCTGAAATCCCCGGATATACCGTACCGGTAAGACCCTCCTCTGGTGATTGCGGTACAAAAAGAATCCAAAGTAGCTATCCGGGCTTGATCGAATTGGGTGAGCCGTTCTTGGGCCCGCGGATCCGGTGAAGACCCAAGACTTTGGAATATCCGGGCGTACATTTCAGTCGCGGCTTTGCGGGTAAACGTCAGGGTCAGGACTTCGCTGATATTCAGCCCTCCCTGGGTTACCAGCCGTACATACCGTTCCGCTAAAACCGTTGTTTTTCCTGAACCCGCGCCGGCGGAAACCGCTGCGTTCTGATCCGCAAGGTACGCCGCTTCTTGATCTTGGTCAAGATTAATCAATTTTTTTTCACCCATAATAGCATCCTTTGCAGTATTCATATTCTCGAATTATAACCTTATCGACAATTTTGCTCCGGGAAAGGTACGGCTGCGCCGCGGAAAAGCCGGTCATTGACAGCGTTTCCTAAGCCGGCATTAGGAACCTGTTCTGCATGTATTGCGAAGATCTCCAGTTTGTCTAATTCATGAAGCGTTTTGAAGAGGTTTGCCGCTGCTTCAGGCATATTTCCCGCTTCAGAAAGGGTCCGAATCCGAGATTCTCCTTCGCCGTCCAGATCGGGCTGCTGAGTTTTGGTCCAGCGGCTCCGAGAATCAGAACTGAAAAAAAGATACCCTTCAGACCTGTTATAGGGTACGCTGGACATTTCCGCTTGACCGTGAAGGATAAGCGGAATTTTAGGAGCATAGTGATTTTTGAGCTGTCCCGGAGAACAGGGAATAGCGCTTTCTGAGGTTTCACCAGCCTCTAGGGGTCCGATAACCGCTTCAATACGTTCCTTTGGAGTTCCTCCAGGACGGAGAATCCGGGGTGTGCTGCCGGCAAGGTCTAAAACCGTAGATTCTACCCCAATATCAGCAGGTCCCCCGTCAAGAATCATAGCGATTTGGTCTCCCAGTTGTTCCCGCACATGTTCCGCGCTGGTAGGACTGAGATAACCGAAGGGATTAGCGCTTGGAGCCGCCACAGCCCGATTCAAAAGGCGGATCAGCTTTTGAGCTATAGGGTGAGCTGGAAACCGAACCGCTACAGTAGGAAGCCCGCTGGTAGCCAGATCAGGCACTGACGGAATTTTAGGCAGAATCAGCGTCAGAGGACCAGGCCACAGACAGCGGCAAAGATCGGCTGCTTGTTTCCGTACCAAGGGCGTTAAAGAAGCAATATCCGCAACCCTTTCCAAGTCCTCAAGCCCAGAGATATGGATAATCAACGGATCAAATCGAGGCCGCCGCTTTACTTCAAAAACCCTTGCCAGCGCCGCTGGATTAAACGCATCCGCTCCAAGCCCATACACGGTTTCAGTAGGAAACGCAACCAGTTCTCCAGCAGCAAGAAAATCCGCGGCTTGCCGCAGGGTATCGTCAGTTATATTCATAGGACTATCCTATATCCAGCGGCGGCGTTTGAAAAAAATCAACATTCCTATCGCAATAAGCGCCATAAGCCCCCAAACAATAGGATATGCGTATTCATAATTTAATTCCGGCATAAAAACGAAATTCATGCCGTATACGCCTACGATAAAAGTCAGGGGAATAAAGATAGTCGAAATAATAGTCAGCACTTTCATTACCTTATTCATGTGATTAGAAAGGGCTGATAAATTTACCTCCATGACGCCTGAGAGGATTTCCCGGTAGCTTTCCAAGGTTTCAAGGGTTTGAATCACATTATCCTGTAAATCCTTCAGAAACGGTTCCAGTTCAGGGGTAATCAAGTCCGAATCCGGCGGGATCAGCGTCGTGAGGCTTTCCCGAAGGGGCCAGATGACCCGCCTCATTCTCAGCAGAACCTGTTTTATCCGCTGGAGGTCTGGGATCAAAGCAGTATCATTTTCATTAAGCGCCCGTTCTTCAAAATCTTCAAGCCCCAGCCCTAAACTATCCAGGGTTAGAAAATATTTATCTACTACGGTATCCATGATCAGGTATGCAAGATAATCAGCGCCCATTCGCCGAATTCGCCCGATATTATTGAGAATTCGGCGCTGAATATTAGCGAAGTCGAGTCTTGCGCTTTTTTGAAACGTAATAACCGTATCTCTTGTCAGAATAAGACTGATCTGATCAAATAAGGGTTCTCCGCCTTTTCCGGGCTGGGAAGCGACCTCTTTAAAAGTGATAAAAAGATAGGCATCAAATTCTTCAATTTTAGGCCGCTGCTCAGTATCGAGAATATCTTCAATGGTTAAGGAATGAATCCCAAAAAGATCGGTTAGCGGAAGGATTCCGCTTCCGTCTTTCAAGTCCTTTATTTGTATCCAGGTCAGTCCTGCGGTGTTTCGATAGGCCAATAACCCCTCTATAGTATCCGCGGTTTTCAGCCAAGCGCCTATCGGATCGTACCCAATGATAGAAAGCTCCATGAGCTAACCATACAATAAGCGCAAACATATAGCAAGTATCTTGCGGGAGCCTCTGATTTTTAGTATTATCATGCTATGAAACACATTATAATGATTATTGACGGCATGGGCGGAGGCATTGGGGTACAGCTTATCAGCAAAATGAAAGATATTCTTGATAATGATAAGGATACAGAACTTATTGCTTTGGGTACTAATGCGGTGGCTACCGAGCGGATGATGAAAGCCGGCGCATATCGAGGAGCTACCGGAGAAAACGCCATCAAGGTATCCGTTCCTTTGGCGCATTTTATTCTTGGACCCATTGGCATTGTCATTACTAACAGCATGATGGGAGAAATTACACCGGTTATGGTGAATGCAATCCTCAGATCTCCGGCGGAACGGATACTGCTGCCTTTGCAGAATGAGCATTTTTATCTTGCGGGACTTGAACAACTCCCATTATCTAAGATGATGGATAAGGGGATAGAACTTTTTAAAGACCGTTTGAGTCAGTTGCC
>JAITHD010000188.1 GCA_031280155.1 Treponema sp.
CAAGCGCCGGTATATAGGGGCAATAGCGGGGGCGCTGGTTAATGAGGACGCCAGAGACTTCGCCCTGACAAGGGGGTTCTATGTTATCGAGCAGTCCGGGGATACGGTACGCATCAAGCACCCGGTTCAGGTCAAAACATGGTAGAAACAGCGACGGGCAGGAGAAAACCGGAACGGTTTCCCCGACGGCGAAATGCGGTATAGTTAAGAATAGGAGGAATCCATCCATGGAAGCAACTCAACAGACCTATCAGGGACAGGCTAGTCCAGAAAGCGTATGGGCGATTTTACGGGAAGTCGCTGAACTGCAAAGAGAAACCGCCCCATTCTTCGCGGTAGAGATATTAGCGATACGGATATGAATTTGCAGAGTAATATGTAATTTTAACTCAGAAAAATATAATGAATAAGAAAACGATCAATGACTTTCCGGCAATTAAAGAGCGTTTACTTAAATATAAAGAACAGCTAGATAATAAATCAGGACGCTTTCAAGCATAAACAAAGGAATTATGCTTGAAAGCGGTGTCAGATGCATAAAATAAGGGTTGAAATAGGACAATTAGCATACAAAAGATAAACAAACTTTTATGTTGTTTTTGTGAAGATGTAACCGCAACTGCGGACGCAAAGATTATCGGCGTTAATCGTAATAAGGCTAACACCTCCTACAACAAAATTCGAAAACTCATTTTGATAGAGGCATTAAAAGAATCGATACAGGACACTGGTAAGTTTGAACTTGATAAGAGCTATTTTGGAGCAAAACGTGTTCGGGGAAAACGAGGACGAAGCGCGGCGGGAAAAACGCCGATCTTTGGAGTGTTGAAACGTGGAGTAAAGGTATTTGTAAAAATAGTGAAAAACTGCTCAAAAGAGGAGTTAATGCTGGTAATACAGGGTAAAATACTAGAAAAGTCGGTTATTTACACCTCATTGACCCTATCGGTGGAGAGGAGCTTTACTAAATGGTTGCGGCTGATTGAGTCGTAGAGGGGGTAAGCATAGTTTGGATGAGCAGCATTTTAAGGGTTCTCAACCGGGTATCAGCGCTGCCGCATACCTCGACAGAGGATACGCCGCTGAGGTAATAGTATATTTTTTGTCTGTCCTTCACTCTGTCATACAACTTCGAGGGAGTGCTGGAAATCTTTCCCTCCTAAAATGGATAACCTATCATTATACTATACTTAACCATTTTTACCAACCCCACAGGTCCTAAGCATCAACACCGCTACACGCCATACCGCGCTTGGCTTCGTCCGCTTAAACATCAATTCAAAATCAGATATCCTCTGTAATCCTTTTATTTATGATTTTTATGGCTTTTTTATAGTAACTACTCTTTTTTATTTGACAATATTTTTTTATCCGCAATATAATTCAATTTAGATTCCCTTAAAGTATATTTCTTGAGGTTCCTGCCCGGCCCAAGATTCCAAACGGCGGGACTTATAGGGGGAATCAAGTTTTTTATTTCATGGAGGACTTATGAAAAAACCATCATGCACCATGGCCAAGCATCTCAATGTTTGGCTTCTCAACACTGCCGTCTTAGGCGTGGGAATCCTGTTGCTTATCACGGCAATCATTGCCTGCTCTTCGCCATTAGATACCCAGGACAGTACCGATGAAAAACCAACA
This sequence comes from Treponema sp., assembly GCA_031280155.1. GTDB lineage: Bacteria > Spirochaetota > Spirochaetia > Treponematales > Breznakiellaceae > JAITHW01. Next base: position 1,645 of record JAITHD010000188.1, read on the forward strand.
GACATAAGCGGACTGCTCACCTATAAAGAAGTCTCAAGCCAGGGTTTTATGGGCGGAAGCGTTCTGTATAATCCTGATAATCCCGCGTCAGGTCAAGTAACCCCAGGGGCTACCATCGCCACACGCCTCGGCTTTGTTACCTCCGCCTATGTAGGCAATGATCAACATACCTATACCGACCTCCCGGAAAAAGCCCAATATGGCACGATCCTCATTTCCGCAGCAGACAGCCATTCGGTTTCTTTTACCTATAAAGCTTATTCCCCTCAAGGCAATATAATAACCAATACCAATCATACCGTTACCCTGAATAATCCCATTGATATTAACGGAGACGGCAGCCCAGATATTATCTACCAAACACCTAAAAGAAAACGAAACGGTTTTGAAAACGCCGTGTATTTAACGTTTATAAGTTCTCAAGAAAAACTAACCACTAGTATGTTCGCGGTATTAGCCAATCAGTACAAACGCGGGGCCTATCCAAATGGCATCATTGGAATAAATCCAGACGGCAGGTTCATTGTAAATAAGTACGATGCAAACACCACAAGCCGCGCGGTCATTTCCGGTTTGCGAAAAGGCGACATTGTTGTTGATTCAATTGCTGGAAAATATCAGCGCATCATGTCCACTCTTTTAGGCCCCGGGGCGAGAGCCGTTTCAGACATGGAACTTGAAGACATTGAATCATCCACTAGGACTATTTCTTTCCGCTTCACAGACGAAGAGTTTACAGAAGGTTATACTGTGGAACATCTCTTTTCTGTGCTTCCGCCAGTCATAAAAAATACCTATCAGGAAAGTACCCTTGAAACTTTAAATCTCATTCTGGAAAACAAGGATTTGATCGTCACTGTTTCCCAAACCACCGCAACGCCTATTCCCAATGATATATTCCCCGAAGTCACCGCGCAAATCGCGTCCTTAACCGCCGACGAACTCATCCAGCTCAACCGAACCTTTTTACAGGAAACCTATCCCCATGTTTGTCCGGAGTTCATTAATCCCAATGAGGGATTTACCCAGGTAATCCCGTTGGCAAGTTTCATCTATGGAGATTTTGACTCAGTCGATCAGATCCACAAAAGAGATTCCCGAAACGCCATACGCGCCGCTTCTTTCTCTGAATATGATATGCAACGGAAACAAATCAAAGCTCAATTTAATACCTATAAAGAGGTATATTCCAAAAAGGTGGAAATAAACGGTAACAATAAGTTTGCCAACGGAGTAAAGGTAACGCTTGACAATTCATTTCTGAAGATAGGCGTTAAATCTGCCTTCAGCAATACCTGGGGAAACGTAAGCGGAACCATTGAAGGGGCAGCCTATATCAATGTCGATGTATATAACGATATAAACGTCTCTTTTAATAAATCCGTAACCTTGTTTTCCTTTAACAGCTCAATAAATATACCAGTAATTAATTGCGGACCTATAGTGCTTAATATAAACTTAGGAATGGGAGCGTCAGTGCCGGCATCCTTTGGATTTTCATTTCCAATGACGCTAAATAATGGAGAATTGGGATTCACCGGATTGTACGGCGCGGGAGTGGGCGCACAGATAGATTATGGAGTAAAGTGGAAAAAGGTCTGGATTATTACGTTGCCAGTGCCCTATGTCAATACGAGCGGCAGGTCTTGGAAAGTTGAAAATACCGCGTATTACATAGGAGCGGCGCCGTCTTCCATAAGCGCGGGATTCAATAACGCTTATATAGCGGTATCTCCGAGTATTAATGGCACTATCGGGGCGAATATCTCCGGCGTGATAGGCGGCGGCATAGGCATTGAACACGGCATTGAACAAAGAATTGATCTTGCCTATGCCAGTCCGACGCTTACCGGAACAGCAACAACAACGGCGTTTGCAAAACTCAATGCTCACATAAAAGTCGGTATTGATGGTATCCCGGTCATCGGATTTATAGGATTTAAAAAAGATTTTGATCTAGTCCCCCCAATTAGAAATGAGCTGCGGAAAGCTGTTATATTTAGAAAGAATATGTAATAGTGTTACTGCGATTGTGGATAAAGGTCCATTTTCTTCACACTTTGTGTTATTAGTTTAAACCTTATGGAGGTTAGAATATGAAACGCATCAAACAAGCAGGTGTCATCCTGTTCCTGATTACAGCGGTTATGAGCTGTAACGACGATTGGGTTGATTGGGATGAAAGCACCATAGAACAAGCCGAGTATACCGGCGTCAATACGGCCCGGGTTATTTACAAGTCTATGCACTGTGATACCTTGTTAAGTCACGGCGGGGTTCGCTTATATAACAACGAT
>JAITHD010000208.1 GCA_031280155.1 Treponema sp.
TCTACACAGTATGCCACACTCTTTCCCTACACGACGCTCTTCCGATCTAGTCCAACCCCGAACCATGAGGTCTTCCAGCAGATCCCCGCCGTTTTTGGAAAATTCCTCAAAGTCCGCAAGATTTCGGCTTAACCCTTCAATGCGCTCGTCAGACCAGATTACTTCCTTGAGGGGACGGATCAGCAGTTCCGGGACTTTTTCAAGACCGCTCTGATCCAAGGGATCAAACCGTTTGATTGAGTCTACCGTATCAAAATCAAAGAGAATCCGGTACGCCTCGTCGTCGCCGCCCATACGCAAATCCAGCACCTCCCCTCGAAGGGCGAATTCTCCCTGCATCTGGACTTTGGGAACTCTGGTGTAACCATAACTCACCAAGATTTCCGAAAGGGCCCTGGTGTCAATCGTTCCTCCGGGCTTGAGGGTTATAAGCAGGTTCTGTATGTAAGCCGGCGGAGGTACAGGAGTAAGGAAAGCCCGTTCAGGTACAATCACAATGACGCTATTGCCCAAAACGAGATTACTGAGAATCTTAGTCCGCTCCCCAAAAACCGGAGACAGCCGAGGCATTGGACGATACTGTTCGGTTCCCCACCAAGGAAACAGCATTGACGGCGCTCCTAAGGATTTCAAATCAGAAGCTAACGTTCCGGCTTCGGTTTCAGAGGGAACTACTACAAGAAACCCTCCCGGACTGGTTTGGTAGAACCCCGCGATTAAAACCGCTGCAAGCGACCCCTCGGCGGCTTCAATTTCCAAAGGGAATTGTTCTTGTTGAAAAGCCGCCGCCGCCGCAATCATCGGCTTGGAAGCGCCGGCTTTACTTAAAATTGCAGGAAAAGATAAGGTATTCATAAAGGTTTACCGATTACTATATATAAGTATAGGGATTTTTTAAACCCTCAATAGCAATGGAGAAATGGGGTTTCACTGTGAAACAAAAGTATACTATTATTTTGCTTTCGATCCTGCTCTGGGGGATCGGATCTGCTGTTGCTTCCGCACAGGTGGTTTTTAACATACGTTACTATGACAAACGAATCTACTATGTGTCGGACGCTCCTATTTATGTTCAGGTTACGATAACCAATAACAGTCCGGCACCGTTCCGTTTCAAGTTGGCGGATGAACGGGTTTTTTCTATTGATTTTGATGTAAGAACCATGACCAATCGGGCGGTAGAGCCTGCGGCGATTTTGATACGCAAACGAAGCCAACAGCAGCAGATATATTTTCGGGAACTAACCATAGAAAGCGGTGAATCTTTTTCATTTGTGGAAGATATTAGAAATTATGCAGAGCTTCAGCAAAGCGGTTCTTTTGTTGTACAGGCGAAGATGTATCCTGAACTATACCGAGAAACCGGAGGAATCCCCAATGTCCGTCCCCTGGAATCCAACCGAATTTCCCTGAGTATTCGTCCGCCTATCATACCTGGACCTGACGGGCTTCCAGTGGAAATGGATGTAGAAACCAATGCGGTTCTGGTTCGGCAGAAACTCCCGCCTGACGAGGTAGTGCGGTATCTCTTAACTGCCAGACAGAAATCCCAATGGGAAAAATTCTTTCTTTATCTTGATCTGGAAGCCATGCTTTCCCGAGACGCGGTGCGGCGGCGCCAATGGCTTGCAGAGTCCGAAGAAGGCAGGCTCAGAATGGTAGCCCGTTACCGGATGGAAATACAAAACGCAACCGCTGATGATGATATTGCAAATATTCCTATTGAATTTCAGATTGAGCGGACTACATATAATGAAATGGAAGGGTCTGTTACGGTACAGGAAAAATTCAGGCTCGGAACTATCGTTGAAAGAAAACGATATACCTATCATTTACAACGTAAAGATGATATATGGACTATCGTAGATTATATGGTAAACAATCTCGGCACCGAATAAAGAAAGAGCTAGGAGGGGGTTTTGTAAGAAGCCTGGAGGAACACAAAACCCCTACTGATTCGCTTGGGCTATACGTTCAAAGACCTCGGCATTTTCAAAAAATACCTCTGTAAGCAATGGATCAAACTGGGTTCCCTGTCCTTCTTTGATTATCTGCAATGCTTCATCATAAGGCAGCGCCGCCTTATACACTCTGGTACAAACCAAGGCATCGTAAACATCAACTAACGATACAATCCGAGCGGCAAGAGGGATGTCCTGTCCCGCAAGCCCTCGAGGATACCCCTTGCCGTCAAACCGTTCATGGTGACAGAAACAAATATCTCGGCAATGCTGGAGGTAAATCGTATCCATATTGGTTAAAATAGACTCAATAATATTTTTTCCAATAACAGTATGGGTTTTCATAATCTCAAATTCCTCATGGTCAAGACGACCGGGTTTTAAGAGTATCTTGTCAGGGATGCCGATTTTTCCCACATCGTGGAGGGCTACAGATTTGATGATAATATCCGGCTCAAGAGTACGCAATTCTTCCGCATAGGTCAAGGAAGAACTTAGAATATGCTCAATCAGGGCTTGGGAGAAAAGCTGAGTTCGTTTTACATGGCTGCCGGATTCAAGATTCCGGTATTCAATGATATTTGCCATAGTCTGAAGGGTATTATTCAGAGTTGCGGTAATTTCCGCGGCTTTTTCAGCTACCATTTCTTCAAGACTGTCGCTGTAATTCTTCAGCTCAATCTGGTTCTTTACCCGAAGTTTGACAATATCCGGCAAGAAAGGCTTAGAGATAAAATCCACTGCTCCCGCAGAGAGAGCCTCTGTCTCTGAATCTGAGGTGGTAATAAAGATTACCGGAATCCTCCGAAGGGCGCTGTCGGTTTTCATGACTTCAAGCAGCTCATACCCATTCATCTGGGGCATGAACACATCCAACAGAATGATCTTCGGAAGAACCTTAACGGTATACAACACGTCAAGGGCTTGCACCCCATTTCCAGCGGTGATTATGTTGTAATTATCCTTTAAAATTTCTTCAAGGATCATAATATTCATTTCAACATCATCGACTACCAGAACGGTGGGTCTTTTATTACGCTCATCAATCATATTGTTTTATTACCGTATCAATAGAGGTTACAGTGTTATCAAAGCAAGTCTTAATATGTTGCAGAGATTCTGGATTCACAGCTCCGCTTTTAATCTGGGTTTCCACATCGAGACTCTGTTTATAGAGTTCAGTCAAGGACAAATTCGCGGCAGTACCCTTTAAGGTATGAGCGATACCCTGAGCTTGGACATAATTGTTATCTTCCACAGCAGCAATAAGTTCGTCCGGCTTAGAATTAAAATCAACCTTAAATTTATTCAATAGTTTTACATAGAGCTTTATATTCTGCATGACCCGTTTCAGTCCCTCAGCCTGATCCACATAGACAACCTCTTCACTCATACCAGAAGTCCCTCCTTTTAATAATAGACTTATTTACTTGTCGAATATTTTATATAATAGCAGCTTTATATGCCTGTGTCTATCCCCTAATTGCTCATACGCTGGGTTTAACCCTATCTGGACGCAGCGCTTCCGCTCCGTTCCGGTACACATGGCAGGGAACAAGGTCTTCTTCAAGATAGCAATGAATAAGGACCCGGACAACTCGTTCCAAACTGCCGACGAACTCCGCTTCCTGTACGGTAAAGAGGGCTGTTTCAGCCCCCCGTCCTGACTGCCTAAGAGCGGCGGCGGGATTTTTGGCATTTATATCTTTGGTAACTGAAAACGTCAGAGATATCAGATCTGCTTCAGTGAGGTTATTATTACACAGTAATTCATCGTATAGCCCTGACACCTGCAACATAATATCCTGAGCTTCATTCAAACACTGGGTTGCGCCTCGTAAGGCTTTGACTTGTTTCATGATTCATTTCCTACGGTGAGAACCAAGATAAACGCCGCTCCCCCGGCAACGGCAAAACCAAAGACACCGGAAATAATATAGGAAATAAAACCTCTTAAATACCGAATTTTCTTGTGGAACATCAGCCATCCATCCAAAAGCAGTCCATAAACAGATGCGGTCCCTAAAAAAAGCCCTATTCTCACGGTCCAGTGAAGCAGCATGAGTTGGGTTATATCCATAAATCCCTGATTTGTCCCTATTCCGTAGAGAAAAAGCATCAAAACGCAGACCCCAAAGAAAAATGAAACCGTCCGTTTTACCAGAATCGCTAAGACAGATTTCTTTTTTGGTCGATTAATCTTTATTATTTTCATTTTTATCATAATTATAGCACATAACGTTCCGTGAGTAAATTCTATAATTTTTCTTTTATTATTTCCAGCAATCCATAATTATTTTCTTCTAAATCTTTTATTTCTGATTTTGTTTTTATTAACAATTCTATAAGTGCTTTACTGCTATTATACAAGTTTTGTATATTTAAACTTTTGGCTCAAATTTCACATACCATTAAGCGGCAACTGCCCGCCGCCGCCGCAGGCGTTAAGCCGACGGCGGCACCCACACAGGCAAAGAATGGTTTTACCTGCTGTAGGTTTATTTTTTTAGAACCAGAACCTGACGCCTAATTCACCGCCAATACCCCAGCCAAGGGCAAGGAACTTCTCGTTAGAATGTCCGTCATGTTTATAGTATTCACTTTCTTTATCAGTGAAGGTCATTCCAAGTCCAATACTGGGCGCTATATCCAGGAATATTTCCAGATGGAATTTGGAAATTGGGAAAACAAAGTTGATTCCCAGAGGAACCCGGACCCCGAAACCCAAGGTCGTATATTTACGATGCCAGCTACTCCCATACGTCTCATCGTAAAAGCCCATATTGAGGTAGCCGCCTACGCCGATGAAATAACCGAACCCTATATCCGGGACAATAAGCCCTTCAAGAAAGTAATAATCACCGGTTACTCCAAACCCGAAATAGTTGGTATACAGGTCAAGGTTAATGCCCCAGTAGACAGGAATCGGCGGCGCTTTGAGGGAAAGCGCTAAACCCCCTCCGCCTCCGCCCCAGCCGTAGCCGCCCCGTCCTACAAGCCCGATGCCCCAACCGTCAGGGTGATCCGCAAAGGCTCCAGCGGTCCCTAAAAACAGACCGATGATACAAACCGCGAAAAATTTTTTCATAAATCCTCCAAAAATAAGATTTGCGAAATAGATTAAAAATTAATATATCTAATAACTCAATAAAAATCAATACCCTAATCAGGAAACTTCACCCAGAAATAAAAACCCTAGCGCATAAATCTATGCGCTAGGGTATGATTTCGCAAATCTATCTTTGGAGAGATAGACAGGAGGCGGAAAGGAAACTCCCTCCTACCCCCTCCTTTCTATAGGTCCGAGGTCTTTAGAACCAGACCCTTATACCAAGTTCGCCGCC